>CAKZMA010001394.1 GCA_937127375.1 uncultured Coleofasciculus sp.
GTCAACTCTGAACTGGATCAGTTAGCCACTGAATGCGATCGCGTTTACTTAGGCGGTTCCCTGAATGGGTCAATACGGTGGGCACCAGAGGAACTCGTTTCAGAGGAGGGATGGGTGCGAGATGGGGGATTGGGAACCATTGGCGGTGGCAATCATTTTGTGGAAATTCAGATGGTTGAGGCGATTGAAGATCGGGCAACCGCCGTTAACTATGGTTTTGTCAATCGGCTTGTGTTAGCGGAACTGTTACGGTTGCGCTTACGGCAGGTTTATGGGGATATAGAAGCCCCCTTGGTTTATGATTTGCCCCATAATATTACATTGCCTCAACAGGAATCCGCTCAAATTCATCGGTGGATCACTCGCAAAGGCGCTTGTCCGGCTTATGCAGAACAGCCTGTGATTATTCCAGGTTCAATGGGGACACCCTCTTACCTAGTCGTGGGTCAAGGAAATCCCGCCTTTCTCTGGAGTGCATCTCATGGGGCGGGACGGTTGCGATCGCGCTTTGAACTGAGTCGTCGCGGGGCGGGTTATAGTGAGGAAACCTTAGGGTTAACGGGTGTTGATTGCATTACCCTGTGGGAAGAACGGCGGATTGAAGAAGCACCTGTGGCTTATAAGCCCATTCAGCCCGTAATTGAAGCACAAGTTAAGGCAGAGATGGTAAGTGTAGTGGCGCGTTTACGACCGATTTTGACGTTTAAGGCGTAATTTGTGGGGGGGGAAGTATTCGTGCCAAAAAATTGCTCCGATGCCAAATTTAATTCAGAAGGTATAGGGCTATTTGGAGGCTTGCTACTACAATTGAGCCGATTGCCGATTGCCTAGCGCTACGCGCTATACGTCTGATTTGTTCATGGTTCATGACAATCAACAATGAACAATAAACGCTGAACAATACCCATCTGAAACTTATGCCACAGGAAGACCAACAACTCACTCTCACTCCAGCCGATTACAGCCTGTTAACTGATCTCTATGAACTAACCATGGCAGCTTGCTATGTGGGTGAAGGGTTAGAGAATCGACGCGCCAGTTTTGAGTTATTCGTGCGCCGTTTGCCTAACGGCTTTGGCTATTTAATTGCCATGGGATTGGCACAAGCGTTAGATTATCTGGAAAACCTTAAATTCGAGGACTCTCAAATCGAGGCGTTGCAGGCAACAGGACTGTTTGATCAAGTCCCCGACCGTTTTTGGTCTGTACTTCAGTCCGAAGGATTTTCTGGTGATGTTTGGGCTTTACCCGAAGGAACGGCTGTCTTTGCCAATGAACCACTGCTGCGTGTTGAAGCCCCCTTGTGGCAAGCCCAACTTGTTGAAACGTATATTCTGAATACAATTAATTACCAAACCCTAATTGCAACGCGGGCGGCACGGATGCGAGATGTCGCTGGAGAGGATGCCAAGCTGTTGGAATTTGGTACCCGCCGTGCGTTTAGTCCACAAGGCGCAATCTGGGCAGCACGGGCAGCATTAGCCGCCGGGTTTGATTCTACCTCAAATGTGGTTGCTGCACTGAAGTTAAACCAAAAACCCAGTGGCACAATGGCACATTCTCTGGTGATGGCAATTGCTGCTGTATCGGGGAGTGAGGATGAGGCATTTAGTGCATTTCAACGCTATTTTCCCACTGCGCCTCTATTAATTGATACTTACGATACAGTAGCGGCGGCTCAACGTCTGGCAGAACAGGTCAAAGCGAATCAGACAAACGTTGCAGGTGTGCGCTTAGATTCGGGAGATATTGCTGATTTGTCTCAACAAGTGAATTCGCTGTTACCAGAAGCGAAAATCTTTGCCAGTGGAGACATGGATGAATGGGAGATTGCCAAAATTAAACAGGCGGGTGGTATGATTAACGGCTATGGTGTCGGTACACGACTGGTGACAGGTAAGCCGGTTAATGGCGTGTACAAACTGGTGGAAATGGATGGCATTCCCACAATGAAGCAGTCGAGTAGTAAAGAAACCTATCCTGGACGCAAACAAGTTTTCCGCCATTGCGTTGAAGGAAAAATTAGCAAAGATCGGCTGGCAACGGCATCCGAATCCCCTCAAGAAAATGAACAGCCATTGTTGCAACTCATGGTTCAATCAGGTAAACGCTTAAACCCACCGGAACCGTTAGCGGATATCAAACAACGTACAGCGGCGACTGTGGCAATGATTCCTGATGCAATTCGTCAACTTGATGATCCCCAGCCACTACAAGTAGAGATTTCGGATGAATTAAAACAGCTTACTCAACAGACAGAAAAACGATTAGAGCAAGAAGCCGCTGATGTCTAATTTTAGATATAATGTAGCATTTAAAGGAAAATAAATAACTACAAAAACACTT
>CAKZMA010001395.1 GCA_937127375.1 uncultured Coleofasciculus sp.
AACCGAAAATAGACATTCTTCAAGAAAACGGCGTTCGCCAACAACGATATAAATTATTCCCTTATTCATTGCCTTAAAAAAATGTGGATTAGTTGATTGTCAGAACTATTCGTATTTTATTTTGTTTGCTTTTTCCATGGTTTATAGCTTAAGTATTTGCATCCTTTGCCTGCTCTGCGGCAACGATTTCCTGAACAATCTGGGTAATACTGCGAGTAATCCCCCATTCAGGAAAGTGAGTTTTCAGTTTCCGTAAATCTGAGATATAGCAAATGTGATCCCCAATCCGGTTTTGGTCTACATACGTCCAATTCATGGTTTTCCCGGTCAAACTTTCCACAATTTCAAAGGCTTCCAGGACAGAGACGCTATTGTCTCGACCCCCACCCAGATTGTACACCTCTCCGGGTCGAGGATTACGGCGAAATGCCTCAAAGCACTGGATCACATCAAAGCTATGGATATTATCCCGCACTTGCTTGCCTTTGTAACCAAAAACTTTATATGTCCCTCCTGTCACAGCGACTTTGACTAAGTAGGAGAGGAAGCCATGGAGTTCTACCCCCGAGTGGGATGGACCCGTGAGACAACCGCCGCGAAAGATACCCACATTTATACCAAAGTAGCGACCATATTCTTGTGCCACGACATCAGCCGCTGTTTTGGATGCACCAAATAGGGAGTGGAGGCAACGGTCAATTCGGCATTCCTCAGAAATACCATGGTAATCTTCCGGTCTGGCGTAATCATACCGCTTTTCCTGCTCAATCAACGGTAATTCATTCGGTGCATCGCCATAAACCTTATTGGTACTCATGTGGATAAACACGGCTTCCGGGCAAAACTGGCGCGTTGCTTCTAGGAGATTTATCGTTCCCAACGCATTAACCTCAAAGTCTAACAGAGGAATTTGACAAGCTTTGTCGTGGGAAGGCTGCGCCGCGCAGTGGATAATTAAATCAACGGAATGAGTCTGGAATAGATTGAACACACTTGGGCGATCGCGGATATCCAGGTGATGATGCTGGAAGTTGCTGGTAATCTCCTTTAAGCGGCTGAGGTTCCAAGTGGTATCACCTTGGACACCAAAGAACTCTGCCCGCATGTTGTTATCGACACCAATTACCTGATGACCTTCGCGATCGTAGTACTCAACCGCTTCCGAGCCAATTAAACCACTTGACCCTGTAACTAAGACTTTCATTTGTTTTCCTAACTTACAACCCCTGAGCGAGTCAAGCAGGGAGTTACCCCAAAACCTCTCACCCGAAACCGTGCGGGGCATTTCAATGCCTAAACTTACTGGTAATTAGGCAGATTGTCAACCGTACCTCTTTTTAGGGCTGGATTATTGTGAATGTGAAGTTCCTTTCTGTAATAATTTCTTCTGATTCGCTCACTCCAGAGAGCTGTTGAGAAAGCCGTGGATACGTATAACAGCCAAACTATATTGCTTTCATCCAGAACAGTACTAGTTAGACTATAGTTTGATAGGGTAGTAATTAGAATGAATTCCAGTAACCAAAGATATTCTATCGCTTGGGTTGAAAATAATAACTGAATCACTCGTATGAGTATAGTTAAGCAACTCCAGGCAAAAAGTAAAAGCCCGACAAAGCCGAATTGCAGAAACAGGTCAATAAAACCACTATGAGCATGACCACCTGTTTTGTGTTCAAACCAGGTCAGGGAGTTGACAATCAAAACCTCACGAAGATTATTCCAGAAACCCGCATACCCATAGCCTAGCCAAGGTCTCTGTAACCCTCTTTGGATTAAAACCGCCCACAGTTCGTCACGTCCACTCATGGACATATCCTTCCCTAGATAATCAACGATGATGGTTTCCAGGTTGACTGAGATCCATACCGCTAAAGTTCCCCCAAGGATAATCGCCATCAGCAGCAGAAATACTCGCAGTTTATAATACTGCTTGATCACGTTATACAGGGGAAGTAACGACAGCCCGAACAGCAAGAGTACCAAAGCTGTTTTTCCCTGAGTCAGTAACAGCAAGACTATCGCTAAGATAAATCCTGCCAACCTAATCCGACGCTGTTTGGGGTCATCAATGGCGGCACACGCAAACAGCAAGGCAGACAAGGCCATCATGCGAGCCAGAAGGTTCTTGTGACCCAAGACTCCTTTCCAAAGGCCCTCGTCACTAATGGCGAAGGATGGCATCCCTAAGCCAAGTAGCAGACTAAGAATCATAATAATGCCAAACACCCAAAGCAATTGACGCATCTGTTCCTTCGGACTATAGCAGGTAGCCAGGTATATTCCGAACAGGGTGTTACGTAATAAAGCTTTGGCGTATTGCAAAGTAGAATCTGGAGAAGCCGACCAGAAAAACGAGAGTACAGCCATGGCTGTCAGGAGTAGTATAGGAATGTCTCGGGTGGCAACATAAAAGATTTTCTTCCACCGCAAAAGACTAACAAGAGGAACGAACCCATAAGTTCCCAACGTGATCGCGTCACCCCACAGAGAACTGAACGGAGCCGGCAAACCAGTTCCTGCGGCACCTACCAGTAAGACAACAACAATGACTCGCTCTAACCGCCTCAAGTAGTTTAGTTTCAAGTTTTACCCTCTAGAATCTCAGTAAACAGGGAGACGTAGCGGCGTGCTTGAATCGCCAAGGTAAATTCTTGTTCCACTTTCTCACGGGCGCGGTGCGACAATTTCTGATGTCGCTGTTTATTTTCTAGTATCCAGGCGATTCCCTGAGCTAAGTCTTCTATTTGGTAAGGTTGAGCTAAATAGCCATTGTGCTGATGTTCAATCATATCCGGCATCCCCCCAATATTAAAGGCAACGCTGGGAGTACCACAGGCGATCGCTTCCATG
>CAKZMA010001396.1 GCA_937127375.1 uncultured Coleofasciculus sp.
AAAGCATCACCGGCAATTTACCCCCGGCGATTGAAACGGCTCCGGTTGAAGCTCGCAGTGAACTGTTAACCCTGCCAACTCTAAGTGTTGAAGATCTGCGGCACATTGCCCAAAGCCAGAGTCCTCTGGAGCAACAGGAACGCCATATCACCCTGCTAGAACGCCATCAGGAGGGCTTACTCTCAGAAGCCGAGGAACAGGAATTGCAGGAACTCTCCCAGGCAGCGGATCGATTCATGCTCAAAAAAGCTCATGCCTGTGCCATCTTACGGTGGCGAGGGCAGCACATCCGCGATTTGAGCGTTTGTCGTGGACGCTTTAGCGCCTCCAATTTTGCCCCATCACGTCGAATTTGGGTGGCTGAAAATTGGCATCCACCCCATATTTAAGAATTTGATTGGCAACTGATCATTCCCTTCAAACCAGGTGCCAACTAACAAGCTTCGCCGCAAGGTGGAAGGGGACTCACCCACCCTAACGGGTTAATAAAGTAAACAACAACATGAGGATTAGTCCAATGGACAAGAAAAACATTCTGCCCCAGCAAGGCAAGCCCGTGTTCCGTACCACCACGGGTAAACTCCCCAGCCACTTGGCTGAACTCTCTGAGGAAGCTCTCGGTGGTAGTGGTGTAGGTGCATCTATGTGTGCTCCTACTTGTGCCTGCTCCTATGATGATGGTGTAGGTGCATCTATGTGTGCTCCTACTTGTGCCTGCTCCTATGATGATGGTGTAGGTGCATCTATGTGTGCTCCTACTTGTGCCTGCTCCTATGACGATTAGGTGTAGAAGCATCTGCACTCTAATATACTTATACTGCGTGAGGTGCGCTTTGGCGTTTTTCTTAATTTCTAGACACAAAAACTCAAACAGAGTGCTGGAAAATAAAACGTAAAAAAGCAAGCTGGTGAAAAAAACTCAGTTGACGCCTTTGTGCAGTATATTTGCTGTAGGTGAAGTCTAGTGGTCTCGATTGCACAGTGGTTAACTGTCTGAGCACTTAGATTTTATCCAGGCTTTACCCTAAAGGCGAGGTTTGAGGTCAACTAAAAACTACATAAAACTATGCAGTTACCTCATCAACCTCGCCTTCTTCCGATTAAAATGTATCTCGTGCCTTGAGCGGGGATTTCCTGGGACTATAAACTGTAACTCAACAAAATAGTTCCTACTAGGTTGAGTAGATTTAACTTATTCTTTGAAAGAATATAATCTTATGAATCAAACTCGTATATTTAAACAAAACAATTTGCGAGAACGTCGTCTCCAGTTTATGCGTATTCATCAAGATGCTTTCGATTTAGAGCCAATCTTTATTCTCTCTCTGTTTGAAGAAGCTGTTCAGAGTATAGAAGGCGCTTGTGGTGTTGAACCGACTTGCCATGTTGAAGGCAATCAGCTTTTTGCTACCAATTATCAGGTTTCTCATGAAGAGCATACTTGGCCTATTTCCTTAAACGATGCTGTAAAATTCTTGAATAAAGTTGAAAGTAGAGTGGGCATTAAACTTAATCGTGATTTGCTAAAGCAGTTTGTAGAAGTTCATATTAGCTCTCACAAAATTACCAATAACACAATAGGAATTGACTTGCGACCAAAACTTGAGAATTCTTGCATTAAAATATATATGCATCTTGAGTTGGCAGAAGATCCGGAAGAGTTAGTAAGGACAGCCCTCGCACTTGATGGTGGTAGCTACTCGCCTGAATTATTACAGGTACTGCTTAAAGATACGGTTTTGATTGGATTCAATCTTTTTTTGAATGGTCACAGCGATGTGGAACTTTGGTCTGGCTCTCCAGGAGGTCAAGGGAAAGATTTCTCCAGAAATCGAGGAATATATTTGACGTCTTATATTCAGAAACACTTTTCTCAAAAAGTCATATCCATATTTGAAGCTTCCTTGTTTTTAATCATTCATTTTCCTAAAACAAAAGTGGAACCAAGTTTATCTTTTCACATTAGGAATATTAGAGATCTAAAAAAATATGTTTTGTTCAACAGCTTGGGAAATAGAATTTACGATTTCATTATAAGTCAGGATTGTGTGACTTACGCTGCCTTAACTGTCAAGGAGCGAGAGTTAAACAGTTATAGATTGGAAAATTTCAGTTTTTCCTATAATAAACGTGATCAATGTCAACCTTATGCGGGATAGTTTACATTTAAAAAAATTCAAACAGGAATCAGTATCACCAACCCAACCACGTTTTTTATCCTTCATTACATTAATGTGAATATATCTATCGTGAGGAAATGAAATTGTGACCATAACTTCCATACTACAGGATCATCAACTACGAGAGCGTCGTCTCCAGTTTATGCGTACCCATCAAAATGTTTTTGATGTAGAACCAACATTTCCTATCAAGATTTTCGAGGAAGTAGTCCTTGAAATAGAATACCCTTGTGGTATTGAAGCCTCTTGCAAAGTTGAAGGCAATCGGTTATTCGCAGGGCGTTTTGCAGCTCGTGGTGAGCTAGTACATACTTGGCCAAAATCTTTGGTACAAGCTCTAAAGTTTTTAGATCGAATCGAAACTCGGATAGGTGTTGAAATTAACCGCGACTTGCTTCAGCGTTTTTTAGCCATACATATCGAGTCTAAAAAAATTGTTGGCAATACTGTAGGAATCGATTTACACCCGAAACTTGAGGACTCCAGTGTAAAAATACACATTCATATCAATAGAGAGGAAAATCCTGAAGAGCTGGTGAGGACAGCGCTCACTCTTGATGGGGGTCACTACTCAGCTGAATTGACAGAAATTCTGTTAAAAAGTGTAACACTGATCGGATTTGATTTTTTTTTGGATGGTCGTAGCTATATAGAGCTATATGCCACTACTCCGGGAGGCAAACATGAACTTCGGGGTAATTGGGGAAGATGCTTAAGACCTTACATACGAAAAAATTTTTCAAAAAAAATTGTTTCCATCTTTGAGGCTTCAGACCTTCTTAATGTGGGCTTCTCTAAGGCAAATGTAGAGCCAGTTTTATATTTTGGTTTTAAGAAAATCAAAGATATTCCAAATTATTTTTCCTTTAACGATTTGGGAAACAGGATCTATTCCTTTTGCCAGAATCAAGACGCTAATGCATTCACTTGGGTAGGTGTTACTGAGCGAGAAACGGAGAACAATCGCTTAAATGACTTTCGGTTATACTACACTCAACTAGATACATCAAGGCATAGCATCAAGATTCTGTGAAAAAATTTAACGAAATTTTAGGCAAATGAGGAATTGATTTAACAAAATTCATAACTATGATCACCTACCCCTTCGCCATTTCCCTCAACCCCGCTATCGAAATCACAACAGCTGAAGACCAATATACCCTAGCGGCGAGAGGGCTAACTTCGACTGCCTTGCTAAACCTCGCCACAACCCCTGGACTTAGCAACGCTCTCAAACAACTTCAGGAAGGTCGCACCACTGCCGAAGCACTGGTGCAAGCCCTAGCAGAACGAGAAGGTAAGGCGGCTGGGGAGCAGTTCGCCGTGACGTTGCAACAGCTACAAGAACGAGGTTGGCTATGTTATGCGGTGTTACCGCTAGCTGTAGCGATCCCGATGGTGCAAACTGCCAAGCTTAACCTGAGCGAACCGGGTTGGACACATTCAAGTGTGAGCCTCTCGCGCTTTGCCTACCAGCATTCCTACGAAAATGCGATGGTGCTGGAATCCCCACTTTCGCCGTTTCGGGTAAAACTTCTCGACTGGCGGGCTAGTGCGCTCATAGCCCAACTCGCCCAGCCCCAGTTCCTAGCCAGACTAACTCCTCCTCCCTATCTGGGACCGGAAACAGCCTATCAGTTTCTCAACTTGTTATGGGCATCGGGCTTCCTAAGCGTTGACTCTGAACTCCCCTCGCTTCAGCTTTGGGACTTCCATAACTTGCTTTTCCACAGCCGCAGCCGCTTGGGTCGCCATGACTACCCAGGAGAGGATATCCAGCGTTGTATTGACCAATGGTCAGATTTTCCGGTGATCAAGCCGCCCATGAGCGACAAAATTACACCACTGCCACGTCCGAGCCTAGAGGGGTTGATGTGCAACGATGCCAAGCTAACGGAAGCAATCGAAGCAAGGGAATCGATTCGAGAATACGATGAAATGCATCCAATTAGGATTGAGCAATTAGGTGAACTGCTTTATCGTACGGCGCGTGTCAAAGAAGTTTACCGACCTGAAGATAGGTTTGGTGATGATTGGAAACGGCAAGCAGGTTTGGATCTTGACTTTGAATATGGTGAGTCTAGACGACGTCCCTACCCGAGTGCCGGAGCAATGTACGAGCTAGAGATTTATTTGGTAGTGCGACATTGCGAAGGTTTGCTCAAAGGGCTATATCATTACGACCCACTGAATCACCAACTAGAGCAGATTGCTGAGTCGGAGGATGTCTTGGCTTTGGAACCTTATGTTTACTATGAACCAAAACCACAAGTACTTCTAGTGATTACGGCGCGGTTTGGACGGCTATTCCGCAAGTATCGCTCCGTTGCCTATGCATTAGTACTCAAACACGTTGGGGTGTTGCAGCACAACCTTTACTTAGTCGCGACGAATATGGGGCTGGCTCCTTGTGCTTTGGGAAGTGGAGATAGTGATGGTTTTGGGCGAGCAGCTAGGTTGGACTATGTGGAAGAGTCTGCGGTGGGTGAGTTTATGTTGGGATCAAGACTGAACTGGGATGTTGCAGCAAGTAGGGTTGAGTCATCTACTAAATTTGATATTTATTTAAACTCATCCAAGGTGTCAAATTCAGTGAATGAGAGGGCATTTGATAAGGATGAAGTGGAACCTGAGCCTGCTGATGTTGGGTGTCGCTCCTTAACTCAACCTACAGATACGACAGAGTCTGTGTGTGCGTCTGACAAGGAATTAATTCAAGTTGAGGAAATCGTCACTCAGGCTTTCGAGTTAGATGCTTTAGAAGAACCGGTGGAAACAATAGATGCAGAAGATGCAGATATTTTGGTGAATAAAGTTGAATCAGATAGTGGGGAGGATAAAATTGAATTGTCAGCTACCTTAGCAAGTGAGGTTAAGAGTTCTGCAACCCGAATATCAGTGGCACTCCACCCCCATGACCTGGATAATTCCATTCCCGGACTGGTAAACCTACGCAACCAAACTCTGGGTGATCCTCGCATCATGATCGTAATTTTGGACGGTAGCCCCGACCATACATTGTCGTGTTTTGAGGGTGCTGAAGTCTCTAAAGTTTTTCCCTATTGGCATGAGACTCCAGAGCCGATTTCTCCAGAAGACCACGCAACATATCGGGAAATCGATAACAGTGATTTGAAAGGCAAAGCCAAGCTGGCTGCTTTAGAAGCAGCTCTGTCTGACTCGCTTGCTGACCGCATTTATATGGATCGCCATGCTTGCCATGTCACCAGCGTAATTGTGGGTCAGGAACACACCCCAGCTCCCGGTCTGGCACCCAACTGCCGAGTGATTAATGTACCAATCAACAGCATGGGGAGTTCAGAAATGATGTCTCCTCTGAATCTGGCTCGTGCCTTCGAGTTAGCCCTGGATTTAGGGGCAAACATTATTCACTGTGCCGCTTGTCGTCCAACCCAAACGAGTAAAGGAGAAGAAATCCTAGTTCAAGCAGTGAAAAAGTGTCAAGACAACAACATCTTGATTGTGGCTCCCGCTGGCAATGATGAAGGCAAATGCTGGTGTATCCCCGCTGTGCTACCAGAAACCCTGGCTGTGGGAGCGATGAAAACGGATGGTACGCCACAACACTATAGCAACTGGGGCGGTAACTATGTAGAAGAGGGCATTATGGCTCCAGGTGAAGATATTCTATGTGCACAACCAGCCACAGAGGAACCTGTACGCCAAAAGGGTACAAGTATTGCTGCACCGATAATGACGGGGATTTCCGCCCTACTCATGAGCCTACAACTGCAAGAAGGTAAACCCGTCGATGCCGAAGCCGTCCGCATGGCACTGCTCAACACCGCCATTCCCTGCAACCCCGAAGTTGTGGAAGAACCCGATCGCTGTCTACGCGGCTTTGTAAATATTCCTGGTGCGATGAAGCTGCTATTTGGACAACCTTCCATCACGATTTCCTTTGCTGGCGACCAAGTCACCCGCACCGAACGCCCTGGCTATGCCATGCCCAGCCCCGCCGTACAACCCGCTACACCCACAGAAGCCTCAGTTATCGCGGCGGCTGACTCCGATGCGGCACCAGTCGAGTCTGCCACCGTTGAAGCCAGCACCGCCCATTCCGGTCACGTATACGCCCTGGGCACCATCGGCTACGACTTTGGCGATGATGCCCGCCGCGATACATTCAAACAACTAATGGCGCCTGCCGAAATTGACGGTATCATCGTCCCACCAGATCCCTATGATCCGCGCCAAATGCTCGACCACCTAGATCGCTACCCCGACGAAGGGCGCTCCCTCATCTGGACACTCAATCTGGATCAAAACACCCTCTATGTCTTAGAACCCAAAAGACCCTTTGCCGAGGATATTTATGAAATGTTCCTACAGATGTTAGCAGGGCAATTGGAACCAGAAACCAGCGATGGCTTTGTGGAGCGGATCAGTGTACCTGCTCGCCGCACCACCCGCACCGTGGAACTCTTTTCTGGGGAAGTTGTGCCTGTGGTCACCGTAAATAACGTGCGGGGGATGTATGGCTGGACGGTTAACGCCCTCGTAAATGCTGCCCTAGTCGCGATTAGTAACCGATTTGATCCCGACCAAGACCCCCTAATCCGGGAAGCCTTGAGCGCCTTCCTGAATCGCGTCTACCACGACTTACGTAACCTGGGACAAACCTCACGCGATCGCGCTCTCAACTTCGCCGCCACCAATATCTTCCAATCCGCCTCCGTTTTTGCCGAAGCGATCGCCTCCGGGCGTCAACTGGACACGATTGAGGTGAAGAAAAGCCCCTACTGCCGAATTAACAGCGATTGCTGGGATGTACTACTCATCTTCTTTGACCCGGAAAACGGTCGGCGATCGCGTCGAGTCTTCCGGTTTACCCTAGATGTGGCGCTGAATATGCCCGTCACCATTGGTCGGATCAAACGCTGGTCAATACCGGGGAAAAAGAGATGAACCCATTGATAAGTTAGATCGAGCTGACGAATGACGAATGACGATCTTCACCGTTCACGTTAATTATGTCCACCTACTTAGCTCCCTCTAGAAGGGCGGGTTTAGTCAAGCTATCCGACATCAACAAAACGTT
>CAKZMA010001397.1 GCA_937127375.1 uncultured Coleofasciculus sp.
GTCAAGGGTAAAATTGCCGCAATTTGCTCCGTTGACATAGTACCCAAAGAATTTAACGCCACATTAAATAATCGTCCTGGCTTCAAGTCATCTTTGACCAAATTCCAGAGGCGTTGTACTTCTTCAGTGTGCAATCGGTCATCTTCCGTCAACGCCAATAATACTTGACGCCGCAAAAACTGTCCTTCTTCAGATAACAGATATTGCAATCCTAGTTGCGCTGTGGGGAGTAAATCAAAGTTATCATCCGATCGCGCGATCGCAATCATATTCTCTAACCGTTGCCATTGGAACCTACCATCCTTGAACAACACCTCAATCAACCGCCGCCGCATAGCTGGGGATTCACCTTTGAGTAGACGTTTGGCGACGTAAGGATAAGATACTTCAACAATTTTGAAATCTGGATTCAGGGTTAATGCCAACCCTTCCTGAGTCACCAAAGACCGAATAATCAGGGCAAACTTGGCGGGAACACGGAACGGATACTCAAACATTAACTCGGAAAAACTATCCGTAATCGTTTTAAAATTAAAGTCCCGTACACTTTGACCTACGGCTTCTCCCAACACTCGTTCTAAGGCGGGAATAATTGGTGTGATGTCTGTATCTGGAGTTAAAAAGCCGAGGATGACAAACTTTTTCGCTAATTCAGAATAATCCTTATTGATTAAATCAATAACCGCGCTGACGATAGTTTCTTTGGTTCCTTCCTCCAACTGATCCATCATGCCAAAGTCAATATAAGCCATGCGACCATCGGGCATAGCAAACAAGTTACCGGGATGGGGATCAGCGTGGAAAAAGCCGTGTTCTAAGAGTTGACGCAAACCTGCTATGACGCCTGTTTGAATCACTTGGTTAGCATCAAGTCCAGCCGTACAAAGACTTTTAGTATCGGTTAACTTACACCCATTAATCCACTCTAAGGTTAAGACCCGGTGGTTACTGTACCTCCAATAAATGGTCGGTACTTTGACACTGGGGTCATCACGAAAGTTACTAGCAAAGAGTTCCGCATGACGACCTTCGTTGACATAATCGATTTCTTCAAACAACTTAATGCCAAATTCATCTACAATTAATGCCAGATCATGACCCAGATTCAGGGGAAGCCATCGGGATAACCAGCCGGCTGACTTCCGCATTAAATAGAGATCCAGAGTTAGGTATTTGAGTAGGTTAGGGCGCTGTACCTTAACCGCCACCTCTTCCCCGGTATAGAGATAAGCATGATAGACTTGACCGAGACTCGCCGCCGCGATTGGATCAGGGGAAATTTGGCGATAGACTTCACTCACCGGACGCTCTAACTCTGACTCAATAATCGCGAAGGCGGTTTTATTGTCAAAGGGTGGGAGTTGGTCTTGTAGCTTAATCAGTTCTTCTAAAAAATCTTTGCGAACTAAGTCCGGGCGCGTGGATAAAGCTTGTCCAACTTTAATAAACGTCGGACCGAGGCGAGTCAGGATGTGTCGCAGTTGAGCCGCACGTTTAAACCGATTCCGCTCAACTTGGTTACGCCACTCGTCCCACTTGAGACCTAGAATAAACTGTACGAAGTTCCAGATAATCCTTAACGCCCGCCAGAGAACCACCCAAGGGCGATAGCGGTATTTAGCTGCGATCGCGTCTGGATCATAGCGCCGTCGGGGTTGAATCTGCTCGGCTTCAAGATAATCAACTTCAATGTAATGCTGACTCACAGCGATTTATTGCCTCTTACGTAACAAACTAGAAAAGTTTATTTATTTTTTTATCATTTTGTTAAGTATATTCTAAGTGATCCTACTTAGTCCAGACCACAACAGCGCTGAGAGGAAGTGGGGAGAGTCGAGAAGCTGACGTAAAGCAATTCGGCTGAAACCATTACCATATAAAGCTTTCAGTAGCTATTTGGGTGTTCCTAGCCGATGTGGGATTGGTTGGTACCGCCTTTCTGGGAGAATAGAATAGTGATCGCGTTGAGAGGCGATTGCGATCGTTTTTTATCGAGCGACGCTCTAGTCGTTGATTGGGTTGGAACACTATTCCAGACAACGAAATCCTTTTTCGTTCTTCAGCTTGCCATCGAAACTAACTGTTTGAGTACAACCCGCTTGATGGTCAATCGCTCCGATTAAATAATCCGAAAAGTCAGCGCTACCTTTTTTATATCGCTTTAAGGCTTGATAAACAGTAGAACGGTTTTCAAATTAAAAAGCCGAACTATGTAACATTGCTTCTAGGGTATTGATAATTTCATCTTTATGGAACCTGTAGTTGCCTCCTTTGAGAACCCAAACCAACTCGCAAAGGACAATATTGGCAATGAAGCAGGGCTGGTTTTGTTGAATCAGTGTGACGGCTTGTTGCCACTGCTGTTCGTCATCTTGGGTAAGGTAGCGAACTAGAATGTTTGTATCAAGTCCAATCATTTGCTCCCTCAGAGATGGCAAATTCCATTTCTTCTAGGGTAGATTTCCTGATCCCCGTTCGGTGTAAAAACCCGGATAATTCTTTTACAGAAACATTAAGAGGAATCAGTTTAACGTGACCGTCTTCATCAATAACAAAATCAATTTTACTGCCACTACTGAGTTTAAGGTAGTCCTGAATTTCTTGAGGAATCGTAATTTGTCCGGTATCGGTGACTGTTGTACTGAACATGACTAGGAGTTTTGATTCATTTAAGTCCTTCAATTATTATAATCCATTTGGATACCCTCGGTTGCCTTCGCTACGCCTTACTGACTAAGTAGGTAGGCACATAAAAGTTAACGGCTTTGATTGTCATTGACCCACTTGCGACTATAGTAGAAAAATAGAGATGAGTCGTTGGATAGTGTCGGATGGATGCGCTCGTTGTTTGGGGGGTTGCCAATGCGGTTGGGTTCGTCTTTGGGGATGTCCTCAAGGAGTTGGCGAGGGGAACCTTAGAGGATTATACAAAAGATTTCTTCAAAGATCGCATTAAAGCCTTACCGGAACGCTTCAACAAAGAACCTCTGGTGAAAGCCGTGGGTAAAGCCCTAAAGGAATTCTTGCAATTGGTACAGGAAGAGTTGGAAACCTGGGGGTTGAGTCAAGATGAATTGAAACCCTATCAGGGGGCGTTAAAGACATTTATTCACAACAAGGCGGTTAAGCAGGAGTTAAGTCAGGCTTTTGCTGAGGGGTGTCGTTCTCTGGATGGGTATACCTTAGCCCAAACCTGGGAAACCTTGCAATTGCAGCCATTACCAGCGGAATTTGATTGGCAAGCGATTACTCAGCAGTATCTCAGACGAGTGAAAGCAATCTGTCGAGAGTCTGATGAATTGCGAATAATTCTCGATTCCCAGAACCTAGAAGCCATTCGAGACAATAGCGACGCGATCGCGGGGATTATCCCAGATTTTGACTTACGCCAGTATCGGGAAAGTTTAAAAGAATTCTATGGTTATCTCAAACTAGAAACCTTAGATCCCGGTAGCTACAAATACCCCATGCGATTATGGCAGGTATTTGTCCCTCAAACCGCACGGGAAGCCATGCCGCTTTATGATATTCCTAGAGATTATCTGAAACGGTTACAAGATGCGAATCAGCTAGATGAACAGATTTCCCCAGAAGAATTGGAACAGTATCGGGAAACCTACTATCGACAGCCAATTCGTTCCGTATTAGATATTCTCCATCAACCCAATTCCCCCTACATCGTTATTTTAGGTGATCCAGGTTCCGGGAAATCCACGTTAGCCCAATATGTGGCGTTAGATTGGGCAGAGAAACCGACAAAAACAATTCCCCTGCTGATAGAATTACGGAATTATGCCCGCGATCGCACGTTACCGAAAACCTTCTTGGAGTTTATTCATCAGGGGGCGGCGGCGATTTGTCATCTGAATCAACATCGCTTGGATGAAGTCTTAGAAGCTGGAGATGCATTTGTCTTATTTGATGGGTTAGATGAGATATTTGACCCCGTTGCTAGAGATACACTCATTACTGAGATTATCCGCTTTACGAATCAGTATCCAAACGTTCGAGTAATGGTAACCTCTCGGATTATTGGGTATAAAGCCCAACGATTACGAGATGCCCAGTTTCATCATTTTACCTTACAAGACTTTGAAGCCGAACAAATACAGGCATTTGTGCAGAAATGGCATGATTTAGCCTTTGGTAATCAACCGGATAAACCCCGACTGCAAAACCGTTTACAACGGGCAATTAATGAGTCCCCCGCGATTCGGGAATTAGCTGGAAATCCCTTATTGTTAACCATGATGGCAATCTTAAATCGTAATCGAGAATTGCCACGAGAAAGGGCAGAACTTTATGACGAAGCGTCGCGGGTTCTCCTCCATGAATGGGATATTGAGAAAGGATTACCCCCCAATGAAAAACTGTCCCCAGACACGATTACGCGGAAAGAAAAACAGGCGATGTTGCGGCGGGTGGCGTATAAAATGCAAGCTGCACCCCAAGGGTTAGCTGGGAATTTAATTACTGTGGATGAGTTGGAACGGATTTTAGCGGGGTATTTAGAGACACTGCAAGAAGTGGAAAAACCGCGAACCGTTTCTCGGTTAATTATTAAGCAGTTACGGGAACGGAATTTTATTTTATGTTTCTCTGGTGCCGATTGTTATTCATTTGTCCATCGCACGTTTCTGGAGTTTTTCTGTGCGTGGGAGTTTGTCTGGCAGTTTAAAGAGAAACAGACGCTTTCGATAGACGAACTTAAGATAGAGGTATTTGGCAAGCATTGGCAGGAGGAGAGTTGGCATGAGGTACTGCGGTTAATTGCGGCGATGATTGATGAGCAGTTTGTTGGGGAAATTATTGATTATTTAATTAGGCAGAATGGGAAAGCAGCTAAGTTTAATAATTTATTTTTATCGGCTAAATGTCTGACAGAAGTCAGGAGTCGTTCCCAGATTA
>CAKZMA010001398.1 GCA_937127375.1 uncultured Coleofasciculus sp.
TACGTTCCATCGCGATTCAAATTTTAGAGATTTTGAGCTATTTACATGGGTTGAATCTACCTGTACTGCATCGCGATATTAAACCCAGTAATTTAATTTTTCAAGAGGATGTCGATGCGGCTGAAGGTGCATCTGTCTATTTAGTTGATTTTGGTGCTGTTGCTGACCCCACTGTGGTTGAAGGAGTCACGTTTACCGTTGTCGGTACAGCAGGTTATGCCCCCCTCGAACAATTTTGGGGTAAAGCAGTTCCCGCCTCAGATTTATATGCATTGGGCGCTACATTAATTCATTTATTAACGGGGACAGCACCCGCTGATTTACCTCAGCAAAATTTACGTATTCATTTTCGCGATAGGGTCAGTTTAAGTCCTAGTTTTGTGAATTGGCTGGAATCCCTGACTGATCCAAATTTGGAGCGGCGATTTAATTGTGCGTCTCAAGCTACATCCACACTCAATAATCTTAATCGATACTATTTATATAAAAATCATCGTCGCATTGATCGAAATAAAGTTTTGGTTAAACCATCCTTGACAATATTCTGGTCATGGATAATTAAAATATACATTGTACTAGGTATTGCCGCGTCGCTCGTGATTCCATTTATGATGTTTTTTAGTACAATGATAGGATTTTGTATGCAAGAATGTCGAGCCGGAGAAGGAGTTCTCATGTTTTTAATGATTCCTTTTTTTATTGTGACATCAGTGCTAACCTGCAAAATACTAGCAGAATCATCTAAAAAACAAGTCAAATAAATTAAACATTATTTGATTAAAGCAGGAGGTAAAAACATGAAAACAACGAAATATGTTTTAAATAAACGCTATCAACTCCGAGAAAAAATTAGCGAAAGACCGAGTCGTCAGACTTGGCGAGCCCTTGATTTAGCATCCGAATCTAAACGAAAATTAGTTATTATTAAATTACTCCCCTTTAGTCCTCAGATGCAATGGGAGCATCTCAAATTATTTGAACGGGAAGCTCAGGTACTCAAAAATATCAATCATCCCCGGATTCCTCGCTATCTCGACTATTTTTCAGTGGACGAGGAAGATGGTACTGGATTACGTTGGTTTGCCTTAGTACAAGAATACATTCCTGGTCAATCGTTACAACAGTTGCTTGATCAAGGTAAGCGTTTTCCCGAACATCAAGTCCGTTGCTTGGCTGAAGAGATTCTGACTATTTTAACCGACTTGCATGAACTGAGTCCCCCTATTATCCATCGCGACATTAAGCCAAGTAACCTAATTTTAGGAAAAAACAATCAAATCTATCTAGTTGATTTTGGTGCGGTGCAAGATAAAGCTAAAGCTGAAGGTGTCACGTTTACTGTCGTCGGAACTAGCGGCTATACGCCACCAGAACAACTCTGGGGGCGTGCTGTACCCGCCAGTGATCTTTATGCCTTGGGAGCAACATTAATTCATCTATTGACAGGTATTGCTCCTGCTAATTTACCGCAATCTGATATGCGACTGGACTTTCAGACAAATATTCAAGTTAATTTAAATCATGTTTTTGCGAAATGGCTTGAGATGATGACTGAACCAGCGCTAGAAAAACGGTTTCCTCAAGCCAGAAAAGCTAAATCAGCATTGCTAGAAATTGATGCAATTCGTCGAGAAATAATTGCTAAAACTGTACAAAATATTCACCAAAAAAATAGACGTAAATCTCGCCATCTACGTCTCTTCGTTTTAATAACACTTCAGTTTAGTATTACTGCTGGGGTTGTTTTTGGCTTAATCTTGCCCACATTCAAGAAAATAGATACAGAATACTCTGAATCAGAAGCACAAGATTATGGTGGTTCAATGAATCGAGCACAACAATCTTATTTCCGGGATAAAGATGAATTTTCTGATTCCATGGATGATCTTGGTTTAGGAATAGCAACGGAAACAAAATCTTACATCTATTCAACTCAGGCTACTCCCTTATATGCTTTTAACTATGCAATTTCTAAGAAAAGTTACCTTAAAGGCTTTGTTGGCGGTGTATTCTTAGGGAAACCCAAACCGGATACCAATAAATTAACAACAGTAGTAATTTTTTGTGAGTCGAAATATTCCGGAAAAACACCTCCTGCTGATCCAGTTGTAAAAAATGGTGTACTAGAATGCGGAGTGGGGACAACAAGAGTAGATTCTGATTATTCAGAAATGTCTACGACTTTGGGAGAAGACGGAAAAATAATTTATGAATCGTTAAATTATGCCCAAAATAGCAAATATACCCAAGCGCTAAATAGGGCTAAAACCATACAAAATGACGTGGCGAAAGATAAGGCATCCGCTGCCATTATACACGAGTTAATAAAAGCCAAACAGTATGAACAAGCCATTCACGTAGCTAAAACCATTGAAAACTTCTGGGTAAAAGTCAGTACCTTGGATACAATCGTGCGCGAGTTAGCGGCTGCGGGTAAGTCGGATCGTGCCATGGAAATCGCTGAAACCATCCAATCGTACTATGGTGGTAGGGAGAAAATGTTAGACGCGATCGCGAACTATGAAAATTCTCAGTAAGCAACACCAGCCAAGTTTACATTACCCTAAGCCTCTTCCTTCTGAAAGAGAATTAAGCCCTGAACTCAAGCCCTGAACTCAAGTACTCGAAGAGAAGCCGCTCCGCGTCTACGGGCTAAAAGCTTAAACCCGTTAAAACGGGTTCATATTATGTCCGGTCAAACACCTCTGAATAAAACGCCTGAAACCTTGGTTTTTACCGCATTGCAATTATGGGCAATCGTCAGGACATGATATCAAAGGCTTCCCCAGTAAGCTTTAGCTTACTTTAGCTTTAAGCCGGAAATTTATTTCCAGGCTCTTAATGTTAGCGACATTCTACAAAGAGGCGAGAAATAAGCCTATACAGCGATCAATGAAACGGGAAGGAACCAATCAATGACAATAGTTCATGACTGACTATTGACTACCGTCATGAACCTGCCAATCGTCTATCACCCCGACTACGTTACCCCCCTTCCACCCGGACATCGCTTTCCCATGTCCAAATTCGGCAAACTCTGTGAACTTCTCCTCGCCGATACGATTGTCACCCCCGAACACATCCACACTCCCAACCCCCCACCCACAGAATGGATTCAACTGATCCACACCCCTGACTACATCCAGGCTTACTGCAACGGTACACTTGACCCGAAAGCCCAGCGTCGGATTGGATTACCCTGGAGTCCCGGTTTGGTGACGCGAACCTGTACGGCGATTGGGGGGACAATCCTGACGGCTCAACTTGCCCTGAGTCATGGTATTGCTTGTAATACGGCGGGAGGAACTCATCATGCATTTCCCAGCTACGGATCAGGCTTTTGTATCTTTAATGATTTGGCGATCGCGACTCGTGTCCTCCAGACTTTGGGATTAGTCCAAAAAATCCTAATTCTTGACCTCGATGTTCACCAAGGAGATGGTACGGCGTTTATTTTCCAAAATGACCCCACTGTCTTTACCTTCTCCATGCACTGTCAGGTCAATTTCCCCGCCACGAAACAAAAAAGTGATCTTGACATTCCTCTCCCTGTGGGTATGGATGACGATGCTTACCTACAAACCTTAGCCCACTATCTCCCCGATATTTTGTCTGACTTCCAGCCTGACTTGGTTCTCTATGATGCTGGAGTAGATACCCACGCCTGCGATCGCTTTGGGAAGCTAGCCTTAACTGACACCGGAATTTACCGCCGTGAAATGCAGGTACTCAGCACCTGTATCGCCGCAGGCTACCCTGTCGCCAGTGTGATTGGAGGCGGCTATGGAGATGACATGAAAGCATTAATCTACCGTCACTCCCTCCTCCATCGTGCCGCTAATGATGTTTATCGTCATCAGACGTAAACGTAGGGTGGGCATTGCCCACCTGACATACGGTTAATGATGTTTATCATCATCGGGTATGAAGAGAACAGGGAATGGAAGGCGTTACCTGTAGAGGCACGGCAATGCCGCGCTTGTCTAGAATCATTCAAAATTTATAATCAATCTCTCAGCACTGATACACTTGAAGAGTTAAGAGGTTGCTCTACCCAGCTCTAGGAGATACTGTGCTGCTATCGAAAGGCTTTGAAATTGAGATGTATACTGGCACTCCCCTTGGGGAGATTGTTGGTCTGTCTGATCGGATTGTGGCATCCTTGGATGGCTTCATGCGGGAACCCGATACCCGCAATGTCGAATATACCACGGCTCCTTTATGCTGCTATGACCGCCTCTTATGCGCTTTGGTACGCCCACGCCAGCACCTCCGCACTTATCTGAAAACTCTGGGAAACTACACCCTGATTCCCGGCAGTACCCTGTCTCTAGGAGGGAGCGATCGCTTCTACCGCTCTGACCCGCAAAATCCTTATCATGACTACATTGAGAAAACCTATGGCAGTAATGTGGTCACCGCTAGTGTTCATATCAATGTGGGCATTTCTGACCCAGAAGTGCTGATGCAAGCCTGCCGTCTGGTACGAGTAGAAGCCCCCTTATACCTAGCGTTAAGCGCATCATCTCCCTTTCTCGACGGACAAGCCACAGGATATCACTCCACGCGCTGGGCGATTTTTCCGCAAACGCCGTCTCAGGTTCCCCTATTTGAAAGCCATGCTCACTTTATTGAGTGGACAGAAGCCCAACTCGAAGCCGGAACCATGTGTAACGTGCGCCATCTTTGGTCATCGGTTCGTCCCAATGGTAATCGACGCCCCTATGATTTAAATCGTCTGGAATTGAGAATTTGTGATTTAGTCGTTGATCCGATTGCGTTGCTAGCGATAACAGCTTTACTGGAAGCCCGGTTAACCCAGGTTTTAAACGATCCGCATCTTGATCCGCTCTATAACGGTAATGTATCCACTCGTGCAGGTGATTTAGTCGCCCTCACTGAAGCCAATGAAATGGCGGTTGCCCAGTCTAGCTTAGATGCAAAACTCACCCATTGGCAGGATGGCAGAACGATTTCGGCACGGGAATGGATTGATGAACTCTATCAAGAGGTTTTACCCATTGCCAAAGCAAAAGGCTTCAGTTGCTTCCTCTCGCCCCTGAAAAAGATTCTCCGCCAAGGGAATACAGCCGGACAGTGGTTACAACTGCAATCTGTGGGCTTTGACACGCAGCAAATTCTCAACCGAGCGATTCAAGACATGACGGAACAAGAAAACGAACTTGAAGATAAGTTATGTCAGGCTTTGGTGGCTTAATAACCAGGAGGGATGATTTGTCAAGACTATTCGGGCTAAAAATTAAAATATCTAATCAGGTTCTCCCCAAAAGCTGATATAAAAAAAACATATATTATCACTATTTCCAATGGGTCTAATCCAATTCATTCAGTCTCCCTGAGTGTGTAGGGTAGGATTGAAAAGAGGTTTGAGGTTTTATGCTTAGGGTTGTCTTAGTTTGCCCCCAAATTCCGCCCAATACAGGCAATGTCGCCCGTACCTGTGCCGCTACAGACACGGAGTTACATCTAGTTGGACCCTTGGGATTTGAAATTAGCGATCGCTACCTCAAGCGAGCCGGACTTGACTATTGGCCCTATGTCAAGTTTCACTACCATGAAACCTTGGAGGCATTTAATCAGGTTTCCCAAAAGCTGGGAGGGCGATGGATTGGTTTCAGCACTTCTGGGCAATGCAGTTATGTTCAATTCCAATTTCAACCGAATGACTGGTTGTTATTTGGCAGCGAAACCCAAGGATTGTCCCCATCTGTTTTAACCCGTTGTGGCGCAACTGTGGTTATTCCAATGACACAACCCGGTGTTCGCAGTTTAAATCTTTCGGTCAGCGCGGCTTTGGGTTTGTTTGAAGCACGGCGTCAATTGGGATACCTGATCTAGGAAGACCATTCCCGGATAGCGTTCAAGTATTTAATCAGAAGAAGCTTCCACCTTCAGCAGCCGCTAATTCCTGAGACTTGGCTTGACCTGAAGCGTTTAAACGTACAACAAGATACTACATTTATGTATACTGCCGTATATATAACTTTATTTAATCGGATCAAGGTTTAATTAAAATTAATTAAAATTTAACAAGTTCCCCCTTTGTGCAGATGGCAATGTTCTTGATTTATCTCTGCCTAAAAATTAATGACGCTGAATTCAGCTATCTAGAATACGGAAAAGCCACTCCTTTGATAAGAAATTTCTATACAGAAGAGTCCTGCCCAATCGAGGCGGATTGATAGATTTTAATCATCCCAAGCCGATTACCTTAGGAGTCTCAAACCCTATCTCCGCAGGAGGAAGCGCGATTTTAGCAGAGGGAAAGTCACCGACAACAGCGTTTCCAACCCGGGGAAGCTTGGGAAGACTGTACGGTTGTTCTTTACCAAAAATTCACGTAGAGTGCCGTCTGTAATCGTTAACTGCTAAACTATCGGTTGCTAGACTATGAGCTTGAGCTCTATACAGTTGCTAAATCCTGCGATCACCGGATAGCCTGAAAGGCTGAGAAAGCAACAAACCGACTTTAGAGTTCGGTTTGAAACTCTAGCCCTCTTCCGGAGAAAAGCCTGTCAAGTCTGTATGTTCTATGCACAACCCTTGGCAAAAACCGCCCGACTATCAACCGTGTCTCGTTTATCAAGTATGAAAATATATTCGTCCAGAGACAGCGAGTTATGGCTTAATAAAGGGTGAATCGAGCGGTGATCGTCAACAACTAGAAATTTATCCAGTCAGATTAGCTTGTCTAAATCAAAAAAGCAGGGTACTCTTGCCTAAGTATGTTCACTGTCCGTGATCTAAATCACATTTTAGAGTGAGATCCCTCATTGACTGGGAAAACCATTTAGGAACTGTTAAGTGCTCGTCACACACTAGGAGGTCGTTTTTGAAACGGACATTTACGCAGAAGGTTAAACAGGTTCCTTCGTGTGCAGCCAACTCCGCCCACTCCTTTGAGGCTTTGTTGAAGCTTTCTGGGGAGAAGCCGCCAGTCGGCGCAACCATTCCGACCGAAGGCAACCGCAGAGCTAGGACGTCTGCAGCCATGATTGGATTGGCAATTTCCATGGGAGCTTCCAGCTTGTTGTTACCCCAACAAGGTGATGAAGCCGTAGCCTTGGAACCCATTGCCTCTGAGCCAACGCTGACAACTTTGCCTGTTGGCGTGTCAACGCCTGCGTCTGTGCCAACAGAAAGCGAACCAGACGTTGCCACTCTCTCGAAACTGCCGCTAGCTACACCAGCTCCAACCCCAGCCCAATCGGCACCTGTCGTACAACACAATGTACAGCAAGGGCAAACGCTATGGGAGGTTTCGCAAACCTATAAAGTAGCTCCAGAAGCGATCGCGGCGTCGAATCCTGTCCAACCCAACGCCAATCTGGCAGTTGGACAGCAGCTAAAAATCCCGACCGTGAACGGTATTGTTCACGAGGCTAAACCGGGAGAAACGGTCGAATCCGTATCCAAATCTTACGGAGTCGAGCCAAATCAGTTACGGAACTCTACCGGGATATCCGCATCCGGTCAGCTCAAAACGGGTGAATCCGTCACCGTTCCGGGTCAGGTCGATGACCGGCTCAAGGCGAGACAAGATGTTGCTGTTGATAATTTAAAGCACAAACGGAACCGCTTAAATAACAGTCTGGCGGAGTTGAGGTCTGAGGAGTCCATCAACCGAACAGCAACAGCAGCGACGCCATCGGCGTCAGCAACCCGTCTCCCAG
>CAKZMA010001399.1 GCA_937127375.1 uncultured Coleofasciculus sp.
AATCGAGAGTTGAGTCGCACGCCATTTGTTTTATGGATGCTGTATCAATTGTTTCAGGAAAAGGACACTGTTGTCGAGACGTTGGGAGAGGCATTCCGTCAATTTTTCCGGTCTTTCAAAAAATATAAGGAAGACGCACCTGTTACAGATGAGCGTCGTAAAGCTTGGAATCGTTGGTTGGAACATCTGGCGTTTACAATGCTGAACAATCCGGAGCCAACTGATCCTGGCTTGATTATCTCTGATGAGCGAGCAGAAAAAGTTCTTACTGAAAGGTTTGGTGAGCGTTATGGTACTTCCTCCCGGATTGAAGAGTTGCTTAAGTATCACCTTTTAGAAAGAGTCTCTGATAGAGAAGTTAGTTTTCACCATCAACTAATTCAGGAATATTACGCGGCGGAATACTTGCTGGAATATGTACCTGATCTTCTGAGAGATGAGGAAGGTGTAAAAAAACTGAAGTGTCATTATCTCAACTACCTGAAATGGACAGAGCCAATTGCACTTATGCTTGGGCTATTAGAAATAAATGAAGAGACAGCTAAAAACCAAGCAATAAAAATAATAGACCTAGCGTTGAAGGTAGATATATGTTTAGGAGCAAGGTTGGTAGGGGAAGTAAAACCTGATTTGCAGAAGGAGACAATTGGTTTAATTGGTGTATTTAATATTGATCATTCTCTTAAGATTCATCTATATGGCATGACTCGCTCTGAGAAGGTAATTCCTATTTTAGAGCAAGAACTCGTAAGCGAAAATCCTAGTATTCATGACAAAGTTATAGAAGCATTGGCAAGAATAGGTAATGAGTCTACAATTCCTGTTCTCATCCAAGGTTTAGAACATAAAGATTATTGGCTTGGTTCTACAGTTGCTAGAGTTTTAGGAAAGATAGGTAGTGAGAAAGCAATTCCTAATTTAAGGAAAGCTTTGGTCGGTAAAAATTCCCATATTCGTGCTGCTGCGGCTTCTGCGTTAGGTCAAATCGCAAATCCAGAGGCTGTACCTGCTCTGCTCCAAGCTCTGGAAGACGATAACCTCGAAGTGCGTAAAAATGCTGCCTCTGCATTAGCAGCAATTAATGGTGAAGCAGTAATTCAGGCTCTGGTTCAACATTTGAAGCATCAAGACTTCCAAGTTCGTAAATATGCTGCTCTTGCACTAGGAAAAATGGGTCATGAAGCGGCGATTCCTACACTACAGAAATCTCTGGAAGATTGGAACTCTCAGACAGATGTCAACCCTATTATTCGTTTTCTGGACTCGTTTAGCAGTAGCGCTATTTTTGCCCTAGCGAAAATTAAGGCTGAAGATGCCGTTCTCCCTCTAGTTCAAGTTGCCTTGGAGCAGAACGAGTCCTTTCTTCGCAGAATAGCCATTGATAATTTAAAGGAAATTGATCATCAAGTTACTATTCCTTCTCTGCTTAACGCTTTGGAGGTAGAAAATTGTATTATTCGTTCTAGAGCTGCTGAGGCATTAGGTAAGATTGGCAGTGAGGAAGAAATTCCCTATCTACTCACAGCTTTTGAGAATAATTTTCCTTGTGTTCGCTGGAGTATCGCTATTGCTTTAGGAGAAATTGGCAATAAAAATACTGAAGTAGTCTCTGTTCTGCTTCACGCCTTGAAAAAAAAGGAAGATACTGACCGTTGGAGTGCTGCTATTGCATTGGGAAAACTCGGCATCCCAGAAGCAATCCCTACTCTTCGAGAATTCTTAAAATATTGCTCCCACGAGAATTGTTATCAGGTTGCTAGGGCTTTGAGGCAAATTGGTAATCAAGAGGCAATTCTTACTCTGCTTGAAGCATTAGATGATGAAGATACTGAGGTTTGTCGTATCGTCGCTTATGAGTTAGGGCAAATTGGCAAGAGTGCAATTCCAGCTTTATGTGAGGCTTTGAAAAATAAAAATCCTAATATTCGCGCCAGTGCTGCTAGATCGTTAGGTAGAGTTGGAGGGGAGGATGAAATTCCTGCTCTATTGCAAGCTTTAGAAAATCAGAATCATCAGATTCGCGCCAGTGCTGCTGAGGCATTGGGAGAAATTGGCAGCAAAAAAGTAATTCCTGCTTTATTTCAATCAATTGAAGTTAAAACCCCTCTTGATCCTCTTGTTGTTCATCCAAAGGTTATTGAGGCAATAGGTAAAATTGGGGACTCTGAAGAGTTACCTCAACTGAATAAGCTTCTGTTAAAACCAAAAATTACAGTTCGAGAAAATTTACTTACTGCGATCGCTGCTATCCAATCACGCTGCGGATTCTACAACTACGAAATAGCTCAATACTCACCACCAGAACTAAATATAACTGATACAATAGAAGGGCAACCAAGTCAAATAAATATTTACATGAGTGAAAACAAGTTCGATTTCGATCAACGTGGAGCAACCATTGGTGTTAATGTCGCCAGCGAAGGCAGCAATATTAAATTCATTCAACATGCCAAGCAGAATATCAACATCTCCGAGCAGGATCTTGCTGAAGCTGCCCAAAAGATTCAAGCTCTGCTGAATCAACTCGCTCAAACCTATCCCCCTACATCCGAACCTCAACAACAGACCCTTATCCAAAAATTCTTAGAATGGCTTGAATCTACTCCTAACCTTATAAAAGTTATCCTAGCAGGTGGCATTGAAGGGCTGAAAGTTCTCTGTCCTCCTGCCGGAATTCCTGTTGAAATGGCACGTCGCCTCTATGAAGTCGTGCATAAACGTTACGGTCAACAGTAATATCAAATTCTGTTAATTGCCCATAATAGCAATGCTGTAACCGCCATTGTCGCAGGTTTTTTTATTATGGGTTATTTCCCGAATATCATATAAGTTAATGAGCATAAATCATGCAAATCACGCTCGAAATTCCCGACAACATCGCCAATCAACTACAACTACAACCTGCCAACATTTCCCGCCGTTTTTTAGAACTTATCGTGGCTGATAACTATCGGAAAGGACACATTGGAGCCGCCCAAGTGCGCCAGATGCTCAACTTCTCATCCCGGTGGGAAACTTATGAATTTCTAAAGCGTGAAAAAGCCTACTTGCCTTACACGGAAGATGATTTAGAGCAGGATTCACAAGCGATTCGCAATGTTTTATCCCAAGAATGATTATTGTCTCCAATACCTCCCCAATCAACTACCTCATCTTGATTGGTTACATCCATCTTTTGCCCGAATTGTTTCAACAAATCATTATTCCCCAAGCCGTTTACCGCGAATTGTCCGATGTCTCTGCGCCCTCACCTGTCCAAAATTGGATTGCCACTCCACCTGATTGGCTCAAAATCCAGTCTGTTAACCAACCTTCGGATACAATTCTTGATCTACTCGATCCCGGAGAACGAGCCGCTATTATTCTAGCCCAAGAAATCAACGCAGATTTACTGTTACTTGATGATATGAAAGCAAGGCGTACCGCGACAGAAAGAGGGTTTGCCATTACGGGTATCTTAGGAATTCTAGATCAAGCAGCAACGATGAAATTGATCGATCTACCTGTTGCTGTTCAAAGCCTTCAGCATACATCTTTTTGGGCTTCCGACAACTTGTTTCAAAAGTTGTTAGATAAGCACTCCTATTTTTGAGAGAAAAAGCTTTATAAAAAGAGCGAGGCATTGGGAGAACTTGAGTTTAAACGATAAACTATACGTCACTTTACGTTATTTAGTCACACATTAAAACTATTAGGATTGTGGGATTGAGTCAAGATTCGGCTATCTCTACTCGCCAAATCGGGTGATTGGTCTGATAATTGTTGAGTAATATAAAGAAAAAGCTAAAATAGGGAACTGTATCCGAGCCACTATTTTTTTGTAAACACTAGAACGAGAGGGAGAAGCCTAGCCGTGTCTGTGGAAACGATTGAAAAGCGTTCAACATCAACCGTTCGGAAACCCGCACCTCGCTATCGTGTTTTGCTCCACAATGATGATTTCAACCCGATGGAATATGTGGTGCAAGCCTTGATACAGACGGTGCCGAGTCTGACTCAGCCGCAAGCGGTCAATATTATGATGGAAGCGCATAACTCAGGAATTGCGCTAGTCATTACCTGCGCTTTGGAACATGCAGAGTTCTATTGTGAAACGTTGAAGAATCAGGGCTTGACCAGTACGATTGAACCGGATGAATAGGGAAACGTAAGTCCTGAAGATTTTAAGACAAAACCTCCCGAAATTAGCTCAATACCCAGCATCTGTACGGCTGGGTTTGTTTGTTATTACCCTAGGGCTATTTTGGTTACCGTTAGCTACGCCAATCTACCTTTTAGTCGATGACTCAAACCTAGTCACCATTCTCACGATGGCGCTATTGTTTGGGGAATTTTTAGGGCTACTGCAAGTCTGGGGACGGTTCGTTTATGGAGAACCTCAACTGTTAAAGCAGTATGGGTTGTACTCCTCTCGGCGCAATGGAATAGACTTGCTCAATGGGTTAAGTATTGGGCTGTTGTTTACCCTAAGTTTGTTTGCGTTAGAGGGGGGATTAGGCTGGCTAACATTTCAACATCCTCCGGAACCATTGGGGCGGATTATTTTAGAAGGATTGGTTAGCGCCCTGGGTATTGGCTTAGCGGAGGAGTTAGTCTTTCGGGGTTGGTTATTGGATGAGTTGGAGCGAGACTATTCTCCTAAACTATCTCTTTGGGCAGATGCGCTAATTTTTGCCACACTGCATTTTCTCAAACCCCTCGCAGAAATTATTCGCACGTTACCAGGATTTCCCGGATTAGTGCTGTTAGGATTAACCTTAGTTTGGGCAAAACGAGGACAAGGGCGTTTGGGTTTACCCATTGGGTTACATGCGGGGTTGGTTTGGGGCTATTACATGATTAATGTGGGACAATTGGTGCAGTATTCGGGTGAAGTGTCTCCTTGGATAACTGGAGTAGATGGTAACCCGATCGCGGGAGTCATGGGGTTAGCCTTCTTGATGGTGCTAGCTGTGTGGATCAGGGCGCGGGCTGTGAATTAAGCGATCGCGCCCTAGTACCCCAGTTCCTCCTATTCTATGCCCGTCCGTTAATCATCATCTATATCATCATCTTCATCGTCATCATAGTCATTATCATCGGCACCCATCAATTCAGTGATTTCCTCTTCATCATCGTCGCTCTGCTTCTCGCTCGGATCACGCGCCAGCAAACGATTCGTTGTTTCTAACCACTCTAAAACTGAGGTTTCACGGGGAACGGAAATCACTGGAGCCAGTTGCTCACGAGATTCTTCACGCAAAGAAGGATTATACATAATTAATTTCAGTAAGTCGATAAAAATGATACCATATTTAACGGTGGATTGTCAGGACGACAGATGGTTAGCAAAGCCACGTTATTAGAAGCGATCGCGGGAAAAAATCGGGGGTTGTTGGCAACGGACACTGAAAAAACAGCAATTTTGGCAGCCGTTGCCCAATTAGAAGACCGCAACCCCACGCCACGTCCACTGGAAGCGCAGGACTTACTGGAAGGGAACTGGCGATTACTCTACACAACCAGTAGCGATTTGTTAAACCTGGGTCGGTTTCCCCTGTGGCAATTGGGTCAAATTTACCAATGTGTTCGCACCGCCGACGCGAAAATTTATAACATTGCCGAGATTTCCAGTTTACCTTACTTAGAGGGAATTATCAGTGTAGGAGCGCAGTTTGAACCCGTTTCTCAACGCCGTGTCAATGTCAATTTTGATCGGTCGGTTGTTGGATTAAAACGCTTAATTGACTATAAATCTCCGACTAACTTTATCCAGCAAATTGAAACGGGTAAAAAATTTAAGGCGCTTGATTTTAACATTGAAAGTCGAGAGCAACGGGGCTGGTTGGAGATTACTTATCTCGACGAAAATCTGCGGATTGGACGAGGGAATAAAGACAGTGTATTTGTCCTTAGCAAACCATGAATGCTCAAAGTACGGCGGTTTCCCTAACTCGCTTATCCCAAGGACAACTCAATCTGTTAGAAACCTGTCCGCGTAAATTTCAATATATTTATGTGGATCAGTGCGGAAGTCCTGTTTCACCGGAACAACAAGAACGGTTGACGTGGGGAAGTTACTTTCACCTGTTAATGCAACAACGAGAACTGGGATTACCGATAGACTCGTTACTGAAGGATAATCCCCAACTCAATCATTGGGTGACAGCGCTCATGGATGCAGCACCAGAGGTATTTGCCCGTGATGCTCAAACCTTTCGGGATGCTGAACATTGTCGCACGGTAACGATGCAAGGTTATTTACTAACGGTTATTTACGACTTATTTATTGAAGACGAAAAAAGCGCCCAAATTCTCGACTGGAAAACTTATCCTCTACCGACAAATCGTCATCGGTTAGCTAAAGACTGGCAAACGCGCTTATACCGATATGTTTTGGCGGACACCAGTGATTATTTGCTTGAGCAAATTTCTATGACGTACTGGTTTGTTAAGTCTCAACCCCGTCCCCAATGTATTACGTTTGCCTATGATAGAGTACAACATGAAAAAACGAGAGCGGATTTAACTGAGTTGCTGACTCGGCTATCCGGATGGTTACACCGCTATCAAAATGATCATATCCCGTTTCCCCAAGTTCCCATATCATCGGGTAAATGCGGTAACTGTAGCTTTGCGGTGCGCTGTCAGCGAACTGGGGAAAGTGAGGTTAGCCAAGATAATTTATTACCCAATTTGACTGATATTGAGGAAGTATCGATTTAAAGGGAACAGTTATCAGTTATCAGTTATCAGTTATCAGTTATCAGGTAAGGTATAATTCTAAGTTAACTTCCCCAATCTTCCCCTGCTTCCCCAGCTCCCAGACGTAGCATGCTACGTCTCTACATGCTTCCCCTGCACCCAGACGTAGCATGCTACGTCTCTACATGCTCCCCCTGCTCCCCTCCGCCCCCCGACTCCGCCACATCAAGGGTGATTCCGGATAATGGTTCGTTTATTAGTAGGTATAAACATAAAGCCCTCTAACTTGACGAAGTATTGGGGGTTTTAAGACTAGCGGAACTAACGATGATCTAATGGTGCAAGATCTAATGGGCTAAACGATTGTAATCACTCTATTGAAGAAATAAATGAGTATTGCATCTCGTACCAATAATTACTAAACCAGGCTTCAGCTTCTACCTATTTACATCCAGCTCTAATTTTTCTAGAGGCTGGAACAAAACTGTTTGTAAATCGGTAAGGGTTATAACTTCAATGATTACAACCAATATCTGGCTGGTCTTTACTGTTTACCTGATTTATGCGTTAATTAGTATCCCACTCTTTTTTATGACATCGGGCGGCTGGATGTCAATTTTTTTCTACATTGCATTTGCGGGATTGTTTTACATCACCACAACAATATTTTTGTTTTTTAGTGCAACGGCTCGGACAGCAAAGAGACGCACAAAGGTAAAAATAAAGGGGAGTTTTTTGCCAAAAATTATTGGACTGCAAACGTTTGTTATTCTATTTAATTACGGAACCTGTGGCGATACTATCTGCTATCAAGGATTTTTGCCTAATCTTTTGGAAGAAGCGAGTTTTCCGGTTATTTTTACACCCCCCTTTGTGGTCGTTTTACTGGCTCTTTTGTTGTATTTAGCGTTTTTGTCGATGTTTTTATTGGATGTGGCTTAAGGTAATAGAGAGCGGGGGGAGCGGGGGAAGCGGGGGAAGCGGGGGAAGCGGGGGAAGCAATGTAGAGACGT
>CAKZMA010001400.1 GCA_937127375.1 uncultured Coleofasciculus sp.
GATTAGACATAATAGATTAGACATAATAGTTAATTGGGCGGTTGTAGACGCGGAGCGGCTTCCCGTAGGGTAACCGCAGCTACACAAACAAAACCCGCCGGCGCGGGTTTCCACACCCCTAGTTTTTTCTTTTTCCTTGTCAAACAGGCGCAAGGCAAGTTTGGTGTCGCGATTTCCTTGGCAACATCTGGGTGTAAGGCTATCCATACATAGTAGCGCGATCGCACGATTGAGGGAAACGATGCTTCTGTTCCGCTCAAGCCGGGAGACTGGCTGACGATGAGGCGTTATACCACTCTAGATGATTGTGCGATCGCGTTTTCTCAAAACGGGCGACTGGAGGGAAAATTCAGTAAATATACTCGGTGCGAATTAACACCCCCTTCAGTTAGGCTTGATCAAGGATGTCTGGGATGGTTTCTCCCCATACCCGACCTAAATCACGTCGATTAAAGACCTAATTTGAGGATTGCCAAGCGTGCCAATTCCAAAAAAGACCAGCAGTAAGACCAAGGGGAAGAGCGCAAAAACCAGCAATGGTGCTAAATTAGGCTTTGAACAAACCCTGTGGACAGCAGCCGATAAACTACGAGGTCATCTTGATGCGGCAGAATATAAGCACGTTGTCTTGGGGTTAATCTTCCTCAAGTATATTTCTGATGCGTTTCAGGAACTATACCAAAAACTAGAGCAAGAAGAATATGCTGACCCCGAAGAACGGGATGAGTATATCGCCGAGAACATTTTTTGGGTTCCCCAACAGAATCAAGAGTTAGCTGCTATCAGAGACACTTTACTACCCAAGCTGCTTTCAGGTGAGATTCGAGTCAAAGATGCTGAGAAGTTAGTGGAGGTAGCAGCATGAAACGTTATAGTCAACTTGCAGACCTTGAATCTCTATTACTAGAGATTCCTGATGAAAATATTCGAGCTTACGCAGGAGAGGCTATCGCTTCTTACTCGGCGGGAGCTTATCGCTCTGCAATAGTCTCTATCTGGATTGCTGTCGTATACGACCTTTACCAAAAGTTTCGTTATCTCGACGAGCAGTTTGGCGATCCAGCAGCGAAGCAATGCCTTCAAGAAATTGAGAAAATTCGCAAGAATCCAGATAAAAAGCAGGTGAGTGCTTGGGAACGGACTATTTTAGACAAAGCTTTTAACGATGTCAAAATGCTGACCTCAATTGAGTATGAGCATCTAGATAGAATTCAGCAAGACCGACATCGTTGTGCTCATCCAGTTCTGGATGCAGAGGGATTTCTCTTCCAACCTTCACCAGAACTTGGGCGTTCTCATATCAGAACAGCTATTGAAAATTTACTCAGTCAACCCCCAATTATAGGAAAAGCTGCTGGAGATGCACTAATCCGCGATGTAGAAGGTCAATATTTTCCTAATGACTTGGAGGGCGTTAAAAATGCACTTTTCAGTCGTCATTTACTACCTGCATCTGATAAGTATCGACAAAATCTTTTTAAATTGTGCCTTAAAAAGATTTTGTTTTTGGAGCCAGATAATAAATGGATTATAGATCGCTATCTTCGGAGTTTAGAGTGCCTAATAAAAGAGTTTAGAACAAATTTTGAATCTTTAAATAGAGCAACAATAAAAAATATAATGGAGAAAACAAAAGATGATCGATTTTCGGCACTAGCTGTGCTTCTTAACATAGAAGACACCCTATGGAACGAAACCCCACCTCTTATCCAGGAAAAATTTAAAGCTTTTCTAAAACAAAAGGATAATGAAAGATACAAAATTTATGTAATTTCTATATTCCCTGAATTCAAGAATGAATTATTGATAAGCTATCAAAAAAACATGAATGATTCGACGAAACAAGACTTGATTCCCACTTTCATTAGAGGAAATATTATAGAAAAAGCTCCCCACCTCGTTGAAGTCATAGTTAGAGATAACATAGACGTTTTTATGGACTCAAAAACTTATCATGCAGGCAGACTAAATGCTGCCGAACATATCAAACCAATAATTCCTATTCTCCAGGCTGATGATATAGACTATCTTATTAATAAGATTATTGAACGTAAATTGGGCGACCAACTTATAGATTGTGCATTTGTTATGGAAGACGTTTTTAAAAATACAATTAATAAATTCCCTGAAAAATTACCTTTATGGAAAGAATTTTATGACCAGAAAAAGGATAAATGGGGAAGTATGGATAATTTTGAACAGTTAATTGCTAATGCTGAAAAACAGTCTTGACAAATTTTCAAAATTAAGATGAAGTCTGTTTTAGCTGAATCCGTTGTCGAACAAGCCACCCTCAACTGGCTAGAAACCCTCAACTACATCCCCCCCGACGCAATCGAAGACGCCATCAAAAACGTCACCCGCACCCATACCCCCAGCCTGTTTGAAAACAACCTCCGCTTCCACAAACTCCTTACCGATGCCGTCGATATGGAATATCAAGCCGAAAATCGCACCATCTACGATAAAGTCCGGCTAATCGACTTTACCAACCCCGACAACAACGACTGGCTAGCCGTCAATCAATTTACCGTTATTGAAAACAAAAATAACCGCCGTCCCGATGTCGTCATCTTTATCAACGGCTTACCTTTAGGAGTCATCGAACTCAAAAACCCCACCGACGAAAACGTCACCTGCCCAAAACCCGACACCTCAGAGAATGAGCATCAGCGCTTCTGTCAAAGTT
>CAKZMA010001401.1 GCA_937127375.1 uncultured Coleofasciculus sp.
GTCAAGGAATGAGCCAAAGGGGAGCATACAAGTTGGCGATGCAAGGGTATGATTATAAACAAATTTTAGCCCATTATTATCCGGGTGCGGGGTTGTCGTGGATTGAGGATCAGTGAAGGGGAGATCAATTAGGGAGCGTTGATTTGTATAGCCAGGAAATAAATTTCCGTTGTAGAGACGTTGCATGCAACGTCTCTACACATTGGGCTGGGGGTTAAAACTGTTGCCTACCCTCACCACAGCACTTATTCAACAAGCCCTATATTGATCTCTAAAGGTTTTAATCATTTACAGCCAATGCTAATTATAAAAATTGTTTAATTTAAGTAACAATATTTTGGGTATCTTGCCATAGTTGGATCAATTGTAAAAGTTCTTGATACCGGAATATATACAATAACCCAAATCTATCCTTTAACCTCAAATTTAGCCTCTCAAGTATGCTGTTACTAGACCTTTTAGCCGTAATAGCTGTGAGCAATTTAAAAATTAGATAATCTCTGTAATGAGGAATTATATTCTCATTGTAAAGCTTATATAGAAATTCAGTAGCGACAAAAATGACGTAATCTTCTGAAGTTCGTTGATCCTCAAGAACCTTCAGCACGGCTAGGTATTGAGTTTTAATATTCCATCCTGCCTGCCTAGCCCCTTCCAGTAGAATGTCTGCATCAACGATAGTATAGTTATATCCCCAGTAGATTAATTGCAAGATTGCATTACGGTACTTTTCTTCATTAATAGACTTTTGCTGTAGACAATATTTCAGAACGACTTGAGTCCAAACTCCTCCTACACCTGACTCGGCATAAGCCAAGTAGCGCAGCCACTGGTCATCAGAGTACAAAATACGATTAGGTTCACTGGCAATCAGTAGAGTATCGACAGAAGAAAAGCCTAGTAATTCATTACGCTTTGCCCGTTCATCTCTACTAATCGTTAAGGCTTGCCGACAGGGTAAAATATAACAGTTGTTTCGTACCCAGCAGATAAGTTGCTCAAAATAAGCTTTCCTTTTAGCCGCGTTTTCTGGGGTGAATTCCTGCTTTACAAGTTGTCCGTTAACTGTACAAAGGATTGATTCGCCGTCTGAGTTGATGCCTTGACATTTTTCTACCTCCTGCCGTAGTAAATCGAGTGTAGACTGAGCAATGCCAAACTTGCCTAGCGTTTGTACGACACTATCTGCTATTCCCAGAATATACAAAGTTAACAAGGATACTAAATCAATTATTACGAGTCCTCCTTTCTTGAGTCGAGCAAGGGAATCATCAAATTTTTCTTGGAAATTAGACCAACAATGGATGTATGGATCTGAACCGTAAACTAACATCTCCCACGATTCAACTGGGTTTTTGTTGATGACAATAGCCAAAGTACCCAAGGGCAAGGGGATTTTTCCTGTGCGATAATCCGACTTCGCTCTATTGACATTCTCTTCATGTTGTTTGAGCCTTTCCTGCAAATTCAGGAAAAACTTAGGATCAATTCCATAATCCTCTGATATCGGGGCGGGGACTGATCTAAATCCTTTAATATTAGGAAGTGTATCGAGTAAATCTAAACTTTGCTTTGCCGCCGCAAAATATTTGTCTTTTATCGCAACTATAGTTACCGTTTTTTTGCCCAGAATGCCAAATTCATCGTCTGCCAGAACAATCTCATCACCCAGATTTTTATCCAGTAATTTCTGGTATAGTGGTTGATTCCTATCCAACTCTTGTCGTGCGAGTTCAGCCTCTGGACAGTCATCAAGGATATACCATCTCTCACTGTTGGATTTATCTCTTAGGAGTACGCCACAACCATTCGTTACCCGTTCTAGGCTATCTTTACAAGATTTTTCCAGCAACGGAGACGTTGCTATAGTCATTCCACTAAAAAGCATTTTTACAGGTAGGGTGTTTATGTCAGACTCGTCTATATTCGGTGTTTGTAACTGACGCTGCATTCCCTCGGAGTAGGAAATGACATAAAAGGCGTGTACCTGACCTTCTTTAAAGAAACGTCGCCTTGTTTCATAAAGAACTTCAAAGCAATGATGCCATCGCCCCCTAACTTTGTAGAGCCAAATTAAGTTCTGGCAAGCTTCTAGTGATAGATTATCGATAGTCGGATTTGAATCAAGGAAACGATCTAAATCATCTAGGCAATCGGTATCATAGTTAATTAAAGCTAACCTAAACTGCATATATACATCATCAGAAAACAGTTTTAAATACTCAGTACATACTTGACGAGCTTTTGGTAAGTCATCGATAATCTCATAGATAATTGTTGCCATTTTTGATACTTCAGGAATAGCTCCGTATCGGTTAAGCAGTTGCTGGCAAAGGTCAAGAGCCGCCCCGTAGTCACCGACATTGTAGTAAGCGGTGAGTAATCTGTGGGTTAACGAATTATTCAATGTTTTATCGACAAACTGTTCATACACTTCTGCGGCATCGCGATAGTATTTCAATTCGTCAAACAGGAGATCCGCAAATTTCATCTGTCCGAGTAAATCGTTATTTTTACCGACAGCGGATTTTGCTCGATCAATTAATTCTGATATATTTTCCTCTTCACCAGTGCGTAGAGACAGTCGAATTTTACTGACGAGATAGAGGATGTTATTCGGATCTTCATCAAGTAAGGATTGAGAAAATTGTCTAGCCTTCTCGTAATCCGTTGTTTCGATATATAATTCTAACCGCAACTGTTTTGCTGTGGTTTTAAAGTATTCATCATTATCTTTCGACAGAAAATCATCAAGTACATTCTGCGCTTCTGTAAATTGACCTTCTCCAATCATCAAACTGGCAGTGAGCAAAGAGGCTTCAGGCGTTTCCCGATTTGCCAGAATTCTTTGTAGATACTTAATCGCCTGTACCTTGTCCCCTTTTTCATAGGCAAGTAAAGCACGCTGCTTAATCAGTTTAGGATTTTCCGGTTCTACCTGTAAAGCTATCTCAATATCATGTATCGCTTCGTCTGGCTTTTGGAGAAGCATTAAAACACTGCTTCTATTAACAATTGCCGTAAACTTGGTAGCAGTTAAATCACTGGTAATGGGATTATTATCACCTAACACATCAGTAAATAATTCTCTAGATTGTTCCAATTTTTTCCGATTGAGTTCATTAACCTGTCCAGCCCTAATAATAGGAGAATCCTGAACGACAAGCTTCATCAAGGTAATGCCCAACCAAACCTTAATAGTATTGGCATTTCCTTCGCTCTGATTAATGGCAGCTTGAAACCATTCCTCTGCGTGAGTATAGAGATTTCTATCCAAAGCTGCCTGACCAAAAGCTGCCATTACAGAGTAATTATTTCGGTATGGGGAAGGAACTCTATTAATAATTGTTTCTAAGGACTCAGTGGCAGGACACATCTTGACGCGGAGACAATGGGCTATAGAATTAGCTGGGTTTTTCTGTAAGACATCCTGAATCAGTTTCTCCGCAAGATTGTACTCTTCCTGGAACATATATCCCATTGCTGCCAAAGCAAGAGCTTGTTCATCTTCTGGGTTGTACTGCCGAGCCTCTAGAAAGGCAGCAGCAGCTTCAGCAATCTGCCCAAGTTCCTGTCTAGCCATGCCAATATTGGCTAGCAGGCGATACTTGATAATAGCGTCCGCTTTATGCCATAGCTCTGTCTTGAGGTCAGTCAAGTATTCTAGAGCTTGGTTGGGTTTATCTTGGTTGAGCAAGTTGCACCCATACTCAATTCGGGAATGCCTTTCATCAGTGAGATTTTCCGGTGTACCCCCGATTGGAGAAATTAGACTTTGGTTAATCTTGTCTAGTATAGCTAAGGATTGTTCTTGTACAAAATGAGCTTTTTCCTGACTGCTTGCGTGATCAGGCTTAACTCCCCAGAGTCGATGAGCCATATCCACATCAAGGGCGAAGTTTAAGGGACGATTTTGGTAATTGAGTTGTTTTTCTCCTGCTTCTACAGCTTGTTGAAAAGTCAGTAGACCATCAACACGTCCCTGCCCCTCTGGTAAGTCGTTTGGTATCATTGTTGAACGGGCAAAGCCAGTACATTCGACGAGAATGTATTCTTTAGTATTGATTAATTTACGTAGGACATCAACCTCAGTTACTGCTCCCTGTTTGAGCTTGAATAGTTGTGGACGTTCTAAGCTATCTGATTGAGAAGTATCGTATATTACTGAAACGGCAACTAGAGCGTGACCTTCAAGTAGTACGAAGATGGGTAATAATTGATACCCAAGGCATAAACCACAAAACAGCAGAGCCAAATCCAGACAGGTTCCCTCTCTATTGCCACGGAGAATCTCATCTGGGCGACGGATTTTCTGACTTTCAGTTACAGTCATGCCTTTCTCAGCCGCATACCAAATCTGTTGTTCCTGCAATGTGTGGTACAGAAGTTCGATTACAGGGGTGAAATCATCAGGTGAATTCTGTTTTAGATCAAAAACACTCTGCTCTAAGGGGAGCAAGTTAATTACATCTGGGTCAATAAAGCGAGCTATGCCCACTTTGTCAATTGGATGCCATTCCCAGTTCATCAGTTACTTACCTGTGAGTGCAAAATATATAGTTAGAGCCCAACTTCAAAGAAATCGTGAACAGCGCTTGGTGAGTCTCGTCTGTCCAAGTTTGGCGAGACTGTCAAACGGTAAATTCCTGGAGCGAGATCAGGAATACTCAATCGCCAACCCTCGTCATCTGCTTGGAAAGGCATTTCTACTATGGTACTCCCTGAACTAACAGCATCTATCTGTCCGATGAGTCCCTCGACAGGTTGCTCATCTTTGTTTAGCCAAGCCTTGAACTCTATAGGTTCCTCTCTTACATAATAATCTTCCAGAGAAACACTCAAGATTGGGCGATCTCGATCAGTTAACAAATCCTCTGGTCCTCGAATTATCTTATGCTGGGCTTGTTGGCGACTCAATCCCTGATATATGTGTGATAACAAAATTTTGTTTTCTTGTAAGCAGGAGTGCCTCTCTCCAATTACTCTTTCCCGAACTTTATTTGTTAGTTCAATGGGAACACTAGACACACTGGGAACTGTTCCATCTCCAGTGTTCAGAGGTAAACCCATATCAGGAGCAGGACTTTCATCACACAGAAGTTTTTCCTGACACCAGGTAGCGGATTGTAGAGTGGGTTGTCCTATCCCAACAACAGGAATAATCTCGTATCTGTTCTTTAAATAATCGGCATCTGTCTCGTGTTGCTCAACAGCCGCTTCAATCTCTCGGTGAAAAGCCAGAGCTTCTTGAGCATTTTTTTGATCGATATAAGGTAGCCCTGCTAGTTCTGACACTCGATAACTAGCCCCATTAACATTGATTACGGGATAAATGGGCAACAATTGGTAAATAGAGGTGAAAGAGCGAACCAAAGCCGTTAAATCCTGTAGACCTCTTTTGTGTCCGTTGGATAGATAGTTAAGTGCCAGTATAGATCCCCGATGAGGCGTGCCAAAGGTGATTAATAGGCGACAGTCGTACCATCCATTTAAAACCTCTAGGTAATAACGAGCTACTAGCCCACCCATACTATGAGCGAGTAGAATCACTTTGGCATCTTCAGCTCCACTATGATCGCGCCATAGCGACAGTTTACACTCAATCAACTTTTTGAGACGGCGTGCAGCTACCCGATTATCACGCCGCCAATCATAAGGAAACTCAAAATAATTGGCTGGCTTATTGCTATCAATCTCACCGGGTACTATCTGAAAGTTCTCAGTGAACATTTTCCGGATAGCTTTATAGTCCCCAGTCTTGATGAGTCCAGCTATAATACCCGGTACAGTAGTCAATTGAGTGGCTTTGATGCCATCTTCCAACTCATCCAGTTCAGGATTATCACCGTTGATCAATAACGAATCGAATGATTGACCCGCCGCAGGAGCAACAGCTTTTGAAATTTGTCTAACCGCAGTCCATAGGTCTTTACCATCCTTCTGTAGTACGCTGCCCATTATACCTGGCACAACCACAACTACATCTCGCATTTGTACTTTAGACACGTTCCCATCCTCCATCATTTAAAAACTTTGATCGCAACGAAATGGTTGATTGTTTTATGGTAAAAACCTTGCCCTTTCTTGAAGAAGTATCAGATGCAGCTATTAAAAGTGACTGTTAGGCTTGGGTTGGAGATGCCAAATTTTTGAGGATTACTCGCTCCAGAGTATGGACAATCTACTAAACTGTCACTATTATCCAAGTGCAGGAGTATCGTGGATTGGTACTCATGCAGGGCTTGAGTATATGATAATGATTTTGAGCAGGCGATCGCGATGACTTTAGCCACCAAGCGACTAACCTTTGCAGAATACCTGACCTATTCAAATGGAACGAACACCCGTTATGAGTTGGTGAACGGCGAATTAGTAGCAATGAGCATTGGTACTGGGCAACATGGAGAAATCATTGACTTTCTCTATCGGCAAATCGACGCTGTGATTAGGCGTACCGGACAAGACTGGATTGTTAGACCCGTAGCAATTGGTGTGCGATCGCCTCGTGCTGGCAAATGGGATACGTCTCGCATTCCCGATTTGACCGTTATCCCTACTCAGCAGTGGCGCGAGTTAAGAAACCGCGAGGCGGTGATTGAACTTCACGAACCCCCTCC
>CAKZMA010001402.1 GCA_937127375.1 uncultured Coleofasciculus sp.
GGGACGGAAGGGGGATCTAAAAGGGGGACGGAAGGGGGATCTAATAGGGGGACGGAAGGGGGATCTAATAGGGGGACGGAAGGGGGATCTAAAAGGGGGACGGGAGGGGGATCTGAAGGGGGACTTTGATCTACTGTACTTTATTACAGCGCAAAGCGCTATAAAGGGGGTGGCTAACCTGGATTGGGTATGAAACGTTAGGTAAAAATGCAAGGTATAAGGACATGATAGTATATCCGGTAGTATCGGATACCCCGCCAGATGTAGGAGAACACGATAGTATAGAAACCTACAATAGGAATGATTTTAGGGGTTGACAATAAAGCATTTTAAGGCACTAAAGTGCCTACTACAAACAGGTCTATTCGGGAAATTTTTGCTCGGATGAGGCTAGGGTTTTAATTGTCTCGATTCCCCATTCGGTTAAGGGGTGATTAAGGGTGGATAAATAGTCCCATCCTTGGCGATACATGAGCAGTAATTCAGCCAGGTTTTGTTTGTCTTTGTCGTCCCCAGCCGCTTGTCGTAAAATTTTTGCTAATAATTCTGGCGAATTTAAGTTTAATGTAGTATCTTTTAGGTTAACTCCATTCAGGTTAGCACCACTGAAATTAGCGTCCTGCAAATTAGTACCATTCATATCTGCCCCAGTCAAATTAGCGCCGACTAAACGTGCATGACTTAAGTCTGCTTCACTCAAATTCGCCTCAGTTAAATTGGTCAGACTCAATTCACTCCAACTGAGATTGGCTTTATATAAATTGGTCTGACTCAAATCAGCGTTAATCAAGTTGGCATTGCTCAGATTTGCTCCGACTATGGTAATACCAGTTAATTGAGCGCTGATTAATTGAGCGCCGATGAGTTTTGCACCGCTGAGATTGGCGTTAATTAAGTTGGCTTCTATCAGGATGGCATCGGTTAAATTGGTGGCAACTAAGATAGCGCCACTAAGGTTAGTATTCAGGAATAGGGTTTGACTCAAGTTTGACCCAAATAAAACTGTGTTGCTCAAATCAGCATGACTGAAGTTCGCGTCTTGCAGTCTTTCAGCAATTAGTGTTGCACCTTGTAAGTTTATGCCGGAAAAGTTTCGTTGATTTTGGCTATATTGCTGAAGTAGTTGATTTTCTTTGTCCATTTTTACTGATGATTGGTGTCTTGGTGTCAACTTAGGCTACAGCCCTCACCCCCAACCCCTCTCCCAAGCTTGGGAGAGGGGAGCAAGAGATGCTAATCCATCAAATTAGGGACTTGCGACTTAATAATGTACCAAGGAAGTTTGGCTAAGTTCATGAATTCAGCTTTCCTCACTGGTACTTTATTTTTACGCAGCTCCCTTAGGTGTGCCGAGCTACTATTTTTTATGCAATCTGCAAGGCGATTTTTCCGGTGGTTGATCCTGATTCTATAGCGTGATGAGCGCTAACGGCGTCGGGGAGGAGAAAGGTTTGAGAGAGGTGAATGTTTAGTTTGCCTTCATCTATCCATTGGGCGCATTGTTCGAGAATCTGGGTTTGGTGTTCCTGGGCGGCTACTAATCCTTGGAGTGTCGGTGTTAGCATGAGTTCTAAGCTAATTCGGAGATTTCGCGATCGCGCCGTTTTCAAATTTCCGATACTATAGTCAGGTTCGAGGATAGTGACCAAATCCCCGTAGACTTTCACAGCGGGAACGGTGTCGTAAAAGGTTTGACCCCCAACAGTATCAAAGGCGACATCTACACCCTTTCCCTCCGTCCAATCTAAGGCGGCTTGGGCAAAGTCGGTTTGTTTGTAAAGGATGGGTTGGTCTGCGCCGAATTGACGCACTAATCGGGCTTTTTCCTGGGAACTCACCGTTGTGCAAACATCAGCCCCTTTAATTTTGGCAAGCTGAATGGCAACATGTCCCACACCACCAGCACCGCCATGAATCAGCGCTGTTTGTCCGGCTTCTAAGCGCCCTCGGTCATATAAGGCTTCCCAGGCGGTAATTAGGACTAAAGGTGCGGCGGCGGCTTCTGTAAAGGATAAGGATTTGGGTTTTCGGGCAACCCAGCGTTCATCCACAACCGTGAGTTCGGCATAATTCCCTGTACCCGATTTTCCTAATCCACCGGCACAGAAATACACCTCATCGCCAACTTGAAATCGGCTGACAGCAGACCCCACGGCTTCCACGACACCCGCCCCATCACAGCCTAAAATCCCAGGCATGTCGTCGGGATAGAATGTGCCACGGCTTCGCAGTTTGGTGTCGATGGGGTTAACCCCGGCGGCGTGGAGTCGCACTAGGATATCTCTATCGGTTTGCAGTTTTGGTTCGGGTACATCCTGCAATTGCAGCACCTCTGGCTTACCCGGAGTAGTCATGACGACGGCTTTCATTTTTTTGTCCTTTGTCATTCGTCCTTTGTCATTTGTCCTTTGTCATTCGTCCTTTGTCAAGGAATAGGGAATTTTTTCTAAAAACGGTAACATATAGATACAAAATATCTCCTCTGATGCTTGATAATTTATCTGACTTTTCACGGGAAGTCTAAAAACTATTGTAGAGACGCGCCATGGCGCGTCTGGGCGGGTTTAGTTACATCAGGTTGCAACCGAAAAGATAGTGGTGAAACCCGCCCCTACATTTGCGCCACATACCATCAAAAGTCAGGATAAATTATGACTTTAGCCTAGCGTTACTCGCTATTTATATTTAATTCTCGGATCAACTAGCGCATAGGAAATATCAACAACAAGATTAACCAAGACAAAGATAATCGAGACAACAACGACGCCACCCTGAACAACAGGATAGTCTCGTGCCAAAATTCCTTCGTAAATCCAGGAACCAATTCCGGGCCACGAGAAGATGGTTTCGGTTAAAATAGCACCGCCTAAAAGTGTACCAAATTGCAACCCAATAATTGTCACCACGGGCAACAGAGCATTTTTTAGTCCATGGCGAATAATCACCCAATGTTCGGGAATGCCTTTTGCTCTCGCTGTGCGAATATAGTCCTGGGAGAGAACCTCTAACAGAGAAGAACGAGTAATTCGCGCTAAAATGGCTAAGGGAATTGTGCCGAGGGTTAAAGCGGGTAAAATGAGGTGAGATAGAACATCTTTTAATAGATTTATATCTAATTTTAGAATCGCATCTACAAGGTAAAATCCGGTAATCGGTTGAAAAGTTAATCCCGCTTCAATACTAATCCGTCCACTGGGGGGAAACCAGTTCAAGGTAATAGCAAACAGGTAAATTAACAGTAATCCTAGCCAATAAACAGGCATGGAAACCCCTAGCAATGAGCCAATCATGGTTAGGTTATCGGCGGGACGATTCTTGTAAACCGCCGCTAAAACGCCAGCCGGGATTCCCAGAATGATTGCCATTATCATGGCGGCTAAGGATAATTCAAATGTGGCGGGAAAGCGGGTTTTAATTTCATCGATAATCGGAATACCGCTGATAATACTGGTGCCGAAGTCGAGATGGAGTAGATTGTTGAGAAAGGTTAGGTATTGCAGGGGTAGGGGTTGATTTAAACCCAATTGTTCCCGTAAGGCTTCTACCTGTTCAGGGGTAGCGCGTTCTCCCAGCAGAACTGTTGCTGGGTCACCGGGGATTAGGTGCAGGAAGAGAAAGACTAATAGGGTAATACCGAGGAGAACAGGTAACAGGTTGAGTAGACGCTTGATGATATAGTGAGCCATTTTCGGGTTTAACGTTTTTCACCTCAAGTCTTTATCCTATAGTGGTTTTTACGGTTAAAATGGGCGCATGTCGGTGCGCCCCTACTGGCTTGACACAGCTAAAATTGTGGAATAGATTTTATCATTGAATCGGGCGCAAGTCTTTGCGCCCCTACAGTTTCCGGGCGTAATTCTAATTCATCAAATAAGGTGTGCCACGCTACTACTGGCGTGACACAGCTAAAATTGTGGAATAGATTTATCGTTAAACCGGGCGCAAGCCTTGCGCCCCTACAATTCTAATCCACCAAATAAGGTGTGCCACGCCAGTAGGTTGGGTTTCGACTTCGCTCAACCCAACGGAATCTAGTGCCAAAAAAGTAGGGTGAGTACTACCCACCAGCCTTAAGTCGAATGTCACTGACTTAAGGGGGTTTTGTAGTAGGCACTTTAGTGCCATAAGCGCTTGTATCGCTGACTACAAACTCTAAAGTCAGTACCCTTGGGATTCGATTTGATTTCGATTGTTCTAGATGGCGTGAAAAGTAAGTTAGAACTGCGGCATTTTTGACTGACGATTCTGATAATGTTTTTCACATAACCAAAGGTAGTCCCCGGTATAGGTTGGAAGTCGCTTCAATCCCAACTGTTGATGATGGGGGTCTTCCTCATGTAAGAAAGAATGTAACGCCAAAATTCCCGAACGTTCCGCGTGAGAGAGTAAGCCATCTCCCATCCCGGCGGTTCCATCAATCAGGAGTTTATCTTCGCTGAGAATCGTATTGGTTAACTCCTTCATGATCTCTAATTGATATTGAATATTACTGACTTTCATGAACTCTTCGCCAAAAAACATATTCGCGGCGGGTGCAGTAATCGGGGTTAAGGTTTTCAACACTCCCGCAATCAAATTAGCGTAGGGGGCGACTTTTTCTACCCACTCACGCGGCGCTTTAAACTCATAAACTCCCTTATCGATATCATGGACAGGATGCTGACAATTCGGTTCCTCACACCACAAATGCAGCCGATACCCTTTACTCGTCAACCGTCGCCAGTTTCCCTCCCTCGGTTCCAGGGTAAATAGTCGCGGTCCTCGTTTGGATTCGCTGGCGACGGCTTGCATAATCCCCATCACATAGTTGGCGATGCGGCTTTCAAATTCCTGGAGATTCTGCTGAATTTCGGTAAAGCCAAGCTCAACTTTAAGTTCAATCCGACTCAGTTGTTCTCTAGTATCTTCCTCTTCTAAACCGAAGAGTAAATCAATAATTTTGTGGCGGGTGCGACAAAACTGACAGCGATAGTGAGTATCTCCTTCTTCCAGAAACTGGCGTAATGCACCAATTTCAAACCGTCCCATACAGGCTTTACCCTGTTTCTTGGTTGGACAAGGAACAGCAAAATAATACCGTCCTTCCAATCCGGGCCATGTATCAGAAATCAGCTTTTGTAGCGTTTGCTGAAGGATATTGGTAAAGTATTCGGGCCACACCGCCTCAGTATACAGATGAAGTTCGCGATCGCGCAATTCCAGCATCGCCTCACCATGGGTCTTATTCCGCAGGAACATCCCCTTTTGCCAGTGTAATCGATGGATTTTCCCATCGGCTTCATGGCGTTGATAGATATAGTCATGGGTGCGAACAATCATCCAGGGAATGAGTCCCGGTGGCGATTCTTCCATCACACAAACGGTAGCAATTCGACGCCGATTATTCGCGGGTTCTTCTTCGGGTAGCCAGGGGAGATTGGGACGAATTTGGGGTACATGTTGCGCGACTAAACTGGCGGTTCCATCTTCTAAACGGTAGGAGACATCGTATTTTTCCATCAGTCGCAGGAAGAAGGGATACAATTCTGATGGATAGCGGGTTTTACCATCGGCTGGATTGTCCCACCATACCTCTAGTAAGCGATTATCCGATAAGATACCATCCATGTCTTGAGTTGTGCGGTCTTCTAGCACAAAACCAATAGCTTTAGTTAACCATTCCGGCTGTAATACGACATCATCCTGTAACCGTTCATCCTCACTGTAGTAAACGATATACCCTAAATCATGCATCAAGTCAGCCAAGGTTTTTGTGGCAATATCATTTAAACCATGAGTTGAACAGACTGTGGTAAATTCTGTGTAGGAAATCCGAGGTTGATTGATTGCCAAGAGTTCATCCCGTGACTCTCGCCATGCTTTATTGAGTACCACTCCCATTTGGTCAAAGTTTTGAGCGGTTTCAGCAATCAATTGTTTAAGTTGGGCAATACCCACCTTTTCCCCAGTAGCTGGGTCATCGACTAAACTATCGACTTCATGGAAGTCTACAATCATGTCACCAAAATCACGTTTGAGGACAGGTTTATCGATGCGGGCAATATGTTGACCGGATTGGGAATAGGTCGAAATAATAATTACACGCGCCTCATCGCCAACTCGCAGTCGTAGCAGTTTTAGCCAGTCTTCCACTTGGCATTGCTGCACACCTCGACGCGGTTCCCAAACGAGTAAGTAGACGGAACGTTTACTAAAGAAAAATTGGTGGGTGACGCGATAGACTTCCTGACCGCCAAAGTCCCAAGCATTCAGCTTAATTTCAACGTTTTCTTTTTGAGGATGGGGTAGATGGAGCGCTTGAATGGCAATATCAACGCCATGAGTGGTTGATTCATTGGTTTGAGGGTCTTTACCTGTTAGTGCTTTCAGCAGGGTGGTTTTTCCTACGCCGCCTTCACCGACTAAAACTAATTTCGCTTCGTAAAATTCTTCGCGTTGGTCGGGTTCTTGTATACTTCTTAAATAGGCTTTTAGTTCGTCTAGTCCGCTTTGATAGGCACTTCTTAGAATAGGGTTAAGAGGATTATTGTCTAAATACAGATGTTGCAGGTTAGTTAATTTACCGATACATTCCGGTATCTCTGTTATTTGATTTTCCCCAAAATCCAGCGTTTGA
>CAKZMA010001403.1 GCA_937127375.1 uncultured Coleofasciculus sp.
GCTTCTTGCAATGCCTGCCCCTGCAACAGCCGTGATTGATCTTGACAGTTCGATTCCTCCCAGGCAGTAATGCCCTGACTATAGGGTCGCAGATTGGCTAATTCTTTCTCCACCCAACGATGGTTAAAAATCCCGGCATAAATGGGGTTATAAACTCTTAAATATCCCTGGTGTCTAACCACCAACCCCGTCAGTCGCAATTCGACTTGTTCCGGACTCTCGTCAGTGGGGATTTGTCCCTGCTGTAAGATATGTTGATAGAGTCCCAGTAATCTACCTGCACGCTGTTCATTTACCAGGATGCGATCGCGTATCGTTCTTAAATGCTCCGGTTCATCCCAGGCTTCCCAGTTTTCTATAATACACTGCTGCACTAACAGCTCAATCTCTTTAGTCGCCGATGGATTATCGGGATGGAATTCCTGACCCCTTGTATCCCATTCTTGAACAATGAAAGAACATAATTTTTGAGTCAGAAACGGTTGTCCTCCTGTCCAATCCAATACCTCAGTTAAAACCGCTTCAGCATTCTCTACGTAATTCTGTAATCCTTTGATTAACGCTGACTTGGCTTCGGCAAAAGTAAAGCCGGTTAACTCAATTGCCTGACCAATATTAAACGGCGTCCGCTGTTTGTCGGCGATCAAATCTGATGGCGTAGCCACTCCCAACAAACAAAAGGTGAGGCGTTGGTAGTCGGGGTTATCGACCCGTTGGTTATAGCAAGCTCGGATAAAGGCAAAAAAGTCATCTTTGAACTTAATTTTCAGGATACTATCGATTTCATCGATAAAAATAACGATAGTTTCAGATAACTCAATTAACAGTACATCATCAATAAATTCACTCAAGCGTTGTACTGGGGATAACAGAGAGCGATCGCGCCACCAGTTGCTAAAGTTAATTTTCCGAGAAAGTCGAAACCCGCGCAATAATTCAGACACCAATCCCCCATACCATTCGTCTGGTGTCACATGACTGCCAATGCGAGTCATATCAATCGATGCACATTTGATGCCTTGGGCTTTCAGCTTTTTCGTCATCTGCACTCGTAAGCTGGATTTACCCATCTGTCGGGAGTTGAGAACGTAACAGAATTCTCCGTTGATTAATCCCTGATACAATTGAGTATCCGCCTGTCGCACCACATAAGTCGGGTGCTGATAGTCTAAACTTCCGCCGACTTGGTAATAATTGCTATCTAGCATGGCTTAATTATTTTTTTGGCTTAATTAACTTAATTCCCCATTTGGGTTGCATTTTATTTATAAAAAAATCCCAGTTTAAATCTGATACCGTTTCTCTACCATAGAGAGTGATAACTACTTCGAGTATTGTTTGATGAGTCGTCGATAAATCCATAATAATTTGTTTAAGCATAATTTCCCAAGCGATTTGTTTGTCCAGGCATCCTGCTCCTGTACCCAGTAAAGGAAAGACAATCGTTTTATATCCATATTGATTGGCTTTTCTCAGACAATTATGTACAACCTTCTGGATTATATTTTTTGACGGAAATAATTCAAGCCGCCAATCAATAACTGTACCATGGAATATTTTCTTGGCTCGGAGATTTCCGGCTGATGTCACAACCACATCACCGATAGATAAAGCATTTAAAATTCTAAAATTCTGGCTTTCTCTGTAAATTTTATCGCCACCCATCCGTCTAATTTCGCGAGAGACTCCACCTCTCATACTGAGATAGGTATCATCCGAACTGACGATAACATCGGCGGCAAGATTGGTGATATCTCCTTGATAAATTCTGACTAATTTATCAGCGACTAAAAACTCTGATAAAAACCCCTCTTCTGGTTTAGGGGCAACTATTTGGACTAAACGCTGTTGAGGTTCTAGGGATGCCGCCGATGCGTCACTACTGGAGTCGATTTTAAACTCAGAATTCAGGGGATTAGGAGTCGCTGGTGTAGTCGAGGGTGAGGGAGGAATTAATCGCTTGGATTCTGCTGAAATAGAATTAGATTGGTGTTTAAGCGTTTGGAGTGCTTCAGGATGAATCACTAAATAATCCTTGAGCCAATCATAACCTCTGGCTAACAAGTCCTCTAATCCTTCAACCCGCCACAGACGAACGATGCCATCATCTCCAGCCGTAGCAATACGTTGTCCACTTTCACAAAAACTCACCGTTCTAATTGCCCCTTGACTCCCTTGAAATTCGGCTAGCAATTGTCCGGAAATTGTCCAAAGTTTTGCTTTGCCGTCTGTATCTGCTGTGGCAATAATCTGCCCGTCAGGACTAAAACTGATACTGGTAACTTCTACCTGATGCGCCTTCCATTCTCCTAAATGATGTCCCAATAAATCCCACAAACATACAGTACCATCTATTCCTGCGGTAGCGATGCGTTGACCATCTGGGTGAAAGCTTATACTCTTAAGTTCACCGCGATTCGTATTCCATTGATTTAGCACATTTCCACTCAATCCCCAAATACAAACCATGCCATCTGCTGCGGCGGTAGCGATGCGTTCTGTCTCACCACTTCGCCAATTAGGGCTGTAACTTACACCGTTAACCCAGGTTGAATACTGAAATTCGTACCATAAAGTCGTTTGATAGTCACAGTAACCCAGTTCTTCATCAACTAGATTTTTAATTTGCCATCGCCGGGGATTACTATCGGAGAAAGAGAGAATAGTTTTCTGGTTAGAGTTCGATAGCTGCCATGTAACTCGCCACAATCGTACCTTACCATCAGCGCCTGCTGTGACAATATAGTGCATTCCTGGGCTAAAACTGGCATTTTTTATCCAACCTTGAGGATCATCTAATTGAGCCAATTGCTTCCCGGTAAGGTTCCATAAACGGATTTTACAGTCGGCTCCCACCGTAAAAATATGCTTTTGGCTAGGGGTAAAACTTACGACATATACCGTACCGTGATTAGTATTCCATTGAGTTGGATGCTTTGGAGACAAGTCCCAAATTTTGACGGTTTTGTCAGTACCCCCAGTCGCCATAAGCCGCTGATTCGGACTAAAGCATAGACTACTAACTGAACCTTGATGACTATGAAGTCGATATAACGACTCCCCTGACCAATTCCAGACTCTAATTATACCGTCTTCTTCTGCTGTGGCTAAAGACTGCCCATCCGGGCTAAAACTCAACGTTGTAATTCCTGTTTCACCTTGCCATTGAGCGAATTGCTGCCCGGATAAATCCCAGAGTTGGATGATGCTGTTTTGATTAACTGTCGCCACATTCTGCCCATCTGGGCTAAAATTCAAATGGGTAATTCCGGTTTCAGCTTTCCATTGAGCGAACTGCTGCCCGGATAAATCCCAAACTTTGATCATGCCGTTTTCATTAACAGCGGCAATCCTTTGTCCATTGGCACTAAAGCTAACGTTGAACCAGGTAACGGGCAGTTTTATCGGGACACGGGTAATCAAAACATTGAACGTTTTACAACCTGGACGAGAAATTTGCAAAGAAACCTTCGTTCCTTCATTCCCACTTAGAAGCGTTAGAGCTTCTTTTAAATTCATTGTTGAAACAGGCTTGCCATCAATTGCCAAAATGCCGTCACCTGCCCTCAATCCGGCTTGGTGAGCTGGGGAATCCTGCAGGGGTTGCCCAATCTTCAAAACTTTGATATCTCGATTTATTTGTAAACCAACACCGATAATACTAGGTTTTTCTGAAGTTGTTCGCTCACATTGAGCTAACCGTTGTCCCGCTAAGTTCCAAATACTGACAAGGCTGTCACCTGCCATCGCTAAATACTTTCCATTTGGACTAAAGGTTACACAACTGATTCCTACCTGATGAGTATTAAATTCAGCGATTTTTTGTCCTGATATGTGCCAAAGTCGAATTTTTCCATCCTCTCCAGCCGTAGCAATATGCTGACTATCTGGACTAAAGCTGACACTCCTCACTCCTGGTTGAGGACGCTCCAGTTGAGCTATCTGCTGTCCAGATTGATTCCAGAGTAAAACCGTACCATCTAGTCCAGCAGTGACTAAGTTCTGCCCATCCGAGCTAAAACTTATGTTGTTCACTCCATACTGATGCGCGTTGAATTCATTCCGCTCTCGGATGTGATCAAGAATCGTTTGTAGCGCCAATACTGGACGAACTGTTGGATAGTTTTCCAGGGAACAATTATCCTGGACTAGGGAATACAATGTCTGTCCGGCTTTCATGGCTAAAAGTAGAGCTTTGATTTCCTGTTCTGCAAATAACGCTAAAGCTCTATCGGCTAACTGTAACGCCCTAGCCGCTATTTGATTAAATCTCTGAATGTCTATCGGTGATTGTATCGGTAATGGTGTTTCTTTTTGAGGTAAATTCGCTTCATCTAATAGTTCATTGACCCATTTTTGGTTAAAAACTGCCTGATAAATCCGGTTAGTGACTTTTAACTTGCCCTGCTGCTTTACCACTAATCCAGACAGGCGTAATTCCATCTGTTCGGGTGTGTCCTTGGCTTTGACTTCTCCTTGGTGTAAAATCTGTTTATAGAGTAGCAGTAATGGTTTCTGACGCGGACTCCACTTGATGCGATCGCGGATTGTTCTCAAATGCTCCGGTTCATCGACAGTTTCCCAGTTTTCAATGATACATTCTCTGACTAACTCCTCCATCCAACTGGTAACGGATGTAACAGATAGATTATCGGTTCCAGATAAATTTTCTTCAAAAACCGATAACCCATCCCCTACATCATCCGTTGCCACCTGTTCAACCACTAATTTGCATAACTTTTGGGTCAAAAATGGTTGACCCCCTGTCCAGTCCAATATCTCTGCAAGTACATCGGCGGGGTTAGTGACTTTTCCGGTTAAGCCTTGTGCTAAAGGTTTAACTTCATACCACTCAAAGCCAGTTAATTCAATGGCTTGACCTATATTGAACGGTGTACTAAGATTTCTATCAGCGATTAAATCTGATGGGGTAGCCACTCCCAATAGACAAAAGGTGAGGCGTTGATAATCTGGGTTATCCACGCGCTGGTTATAGCAAGCCCGAATAAAGGCAAAAAAGTCATCCCGAAAGGGAATTTTTATGATACTATCGATTTCATCGATAAAAATGACAATGTTGTCGGATAACTCGATTAGCAGTACATCATCAATAAACTCACTCAACCGTTGTACCGGGGATAAAACTTCGCGATCGCGCCACCAGTTGCTAAAGTTAATTTTCCTGGAAAGCCGAAACCCGCGCAATAATTCAGACACCAATCCCCCATACCATTCTTCTGGCGTCACATGGCTACCAATGCGAGTCATATCAATCGCGGCACATTTGACACCTTGGGCTTTTAGCTTCTTCGTCATCTGCACCCGTAAGCTGGATTTACCCATCTGTCGGGAGTTGAGAACATAGCAGAATTCCCCATTGATTAATCCCTGATACAATTGAGCATCCGCCTGTCGCACCACATAGGTGGGATGTTGATATTCTAAACTTCCTCCTACCTTGTAATAATTTATATCTGACATAGCAATGATTTATAATTCATAATTCATAATACGCTGAAAATATTGCCGATATAACTGACAACGCGGGATGACGCGATCGCGCTTTCGCTGAATCAGTCCCATACTGTATAATTGATACGCCTGCATAGTTTCAATTCGCACGGGTTCTGTAGCACTAACAACCTGTTTTAAAGCCTCAGCTAATTCTGAATTGTCTTTCAACATTCCCCAATGTCGGCGCAAATGTGCCTCATAGATTCCCGCTTCGGTTGGCGCATCTTGCAATAATTTGCTGAGTGTGACATCCTGACGGGCTAAGTGATAAAGTCCCAATCGCACTAAATACGGATGTCCCCCTACCATCGCCATGAACTTTTGGACTTGCGTCTCATCCCAATCCAGTTGATAGCGTTGAGCTAAATCAGCGACTTGTTGCGAGGTAAACTCCGGCAATTCTACAGGTGATCCCACATTAAACGGCGATTGATTAATATCCAAGGAACCATAATCTTCCGTTGAATGTGCCACGACTAATCGCAATTCTTCCCAAATATCTACAGTCTTGGCTTCCTCATGCCAACTGCGTAACATAGGAAAGAATCCTTGAGCAATATCGGGAGACTGAAACACCCGATCCGCTTCATCTAATGCCAAAACTAAAGGTGCATCCAGTTGTTCTAATAAATGATCTTGGATGTAGGTTGTACAATTAACAATACTGCCCCGATCCTGATCCCAATACTCATCCAGTTGAGCATCCAGTTTAAGCTTAGAACTGATACAAACACATAACCAGCGCAAAAAGCGATTCAGACTGCTAAAAACGTCCGCCTCAGCTTGCAGAAAATTTAACCGTACTGTGGCATAACCCTGTTGTTCTGCATAGTCTAGAATTCGATCCAGCAGCGACGTTTTACCCATTTGCCGAGGTGCTTTAATCCGAATCAGCGCCCCAGGTTGACGAATTGTCTGATAACAACGCTCCTCAATGGGAGGGCGTTCTATATAAAACTGAGAATTGAGTTCCACTGAACTATTCGGTAGTTCCCCAAGAAGGGCGGGTTTAGTGTAGAGACGCGCCATGGCGCGTCTGTACAAGGGGGTTGTCTCCAGAATGTTATCAGTAAAACCCGCCCCTACAACTCCCTGCTTCTGT
>CAKZMA010001404.1 GCA_937127375.1 uncultured Coleofasciculus sp.
GCTTCCCCAGCTCCCCCTTACCACAAGACTTATTCAGCAGCCCCTAAGGTAGCGGTACCAGGTACTCTATCCCGATAGCGCTGATGAAAGCTGTATCACTATATAAGACTAAAACATAATCGAACCGGGTTCTCTATCTATAATCTCAGCCCTGACTATCGCCTTTCGTCATTAGTCACGGGTTATTGACACAAAGGGTTTTACAGAAGAGAGTGTTATGAATTATCAAGACAAATTAAGTCCGTGGAAAATTGTCCGCTTGCAGTCAAATTTGCAACATGTCATTGTGGGTCGCTTCCGTCGTCGTGGCGATGCTGAAGGTCATTTGCGTATTTTGAAGCGAATGATGCCTGACTTACAATTCGTGATTGTGTTTGATGTGGGTCACGCGGAGGAGTCTATTCCTTCCGTTTCTACGACTGAAGCAGAAAATTAATCGTGTAGAGACGTTGCATGCAACGTCTCTACGTTAACGTTATCGATTAAACCTGCCCCTACACCCCTTTGTGTCCTCTGCCTTTTTACAACAAGCGGCTAGGTTCAGGTTGAGCGGAATTTAAGCGCAAACGTTTTACCGCTTGCTGAACAAATCCCTGTAAAAATGCTGTCCGTTGATTTTGTTGGAAAACAGTTTGCAATTTCTCTTTCAGGCGGTCAAGATTTAAGGGGTGATCGGTTGCTGTCGGTTCAGTAATCTCCTGGTCTTGGAAATATTCGATTAAACTCAACCCCGCTAATCGGGTCAGATAAGCTGCGCTAACACCTTGTACCGCACCGCCAGCGATATAGGTAAACGTATTGCTTTTAAGAATACCACCGATAGTTTGGGTGGAGAGTTCAACTAGACCCAGTTTAACCATTAAGCTACCCAAGGTTTTGGCAGCAGATTGGGCTTGGGATAGGGAAAATTTTTGTTGATAAATTCCGGCTAATTCAATCACTAATTGGCTACTAATTGCAGCCGTGGCGAGTAAATCTAAAGCGGGAACCGGGTTAGCAAAGGCAGTGGCGGCGGTAATCCACTGATACTGTTCAATCAGGGGTAAAGCGCGATCGCGTCGGGCTTGATTTAAGGCGGTTTTGGCTTCAGCTTTGAGGCTGATTGCGGATCTGAGGGTGGTTCCCCAGATGAGCTGTTGAGCGTCTTCAGTTAAGATGGGGGTTAATCGTTGCGTCAGTGGGGTTATGTCCGGAGTTTGCGCCTCTAACCATTCTTGGATTGACCCATCGGATTGATGCTGGCGTACTTTTACCGGAGTGGGGGAAGCCGCGATCGCAATGATATCCTCTGCGGGGAAAAGTTGGGCAAGTCGGTGTCGCAGTTGTTGCAACACTAACAGTCGTTCTGGGGGTAAATACTGGTCTTGTTTATTAAACAGAAGCAGAATTCGCTGATTCTGCGTTTTCAGATGCTGCAACAGTTGAAACTCAGAATCGGTTAAATCACTGGTAATCACAAACAGGATTAAATCCGAGTTGGGGACTGTGTCCTGAGTGCGATCGCCTGGGAATAAGGCGGTAGTTTCTTTGACGCTAACCGTAGGGAATTGTTCGGATAACCCGTTCGAGTTTAAGACTTGTACTAAACAGGATTTTCCGACGCCTTTACCGCCAGTGACAAGCAGTTGCAATTCTTGTCGATCCAATTGGGTGGTTAATTGGTCAACCTGCTGTCGTAATGATGTGCTACTGTCAGGATTGTCAACCTCTGTTTCTAGGTGGGAGATAGCGAGTTCCGCTTGAGCGATCGCTCCCTCTACTGTAGCTCGATCTAGAGGCGAGGATATTGGAGATAACTCTGCCGAACTTGACCCTCGCTTCTGAAACAACCATACCCCACTACCGAGTGCGATCGCGCCGAGGAGTCCAACCTCTCCCCACTCCGCCACTGACTGATGCACCGTCTCTAGCAGCCATAATCCAAAGGATAAAGCAATACCGCCCACTAAAATAGGTCGCCGTAACTGAACCGCCATATCTTTTTTCTAACCTTACTTCCACTACGATAACGTTTTCGGGGGTTTTACAGAATCCCTACAGGCGTATTTTAGAGTTGAGATTGGGTAGGATGCATTGGTGTCGGAGAGACATTGCAGGCAAAGCCTCTATAGTTCCTGAGTTTTAATTTCTCTGAACAAGGAAAAATATTAACTCCAAGAATCCCCATTCCTCTCCATCAACGGCGGACTCTAAATCCAAACTATCCCGCCCCAAATTTATCTATTTAGGAAGAGTACAGTCTAAGTGCTTCATAGCTAAAATAAAAAGTAGAATTGTTGTCGTGCTTTATCCGTCTGCCCATGTTGATCAATGAACGAAATTACGAGTGGGATTCCCTCCCTCACTCTCAAGAATATTCCAGCCCCACTTTAACGATTCAAAGTCCGTTACCCTCCAATCATAAAACTCTTAAAGACAAAGCTGATTCAAAAGTTGAAAAAGCAGATAGTCTAGCCGAAGAAGGAGACTATGAAACTGCAATCAATTATTATGATGAAGCGATAACCATTAAAACCGATTGCACCTCTGCTTGGTATCATCAGGGGGTGGCGTTGCAGCATTTAGACCGTGATGAAGAAGCATTAGCCAGTTTTGATAAAGCGTTAAAATTCAACTCAGATAATCCCAAAATCTGGAACTACCGGGGAATTACGCTCAAGAATTTAAACCGTTATGATCAAGCGATCGCCTCCTACGATAAAGCGTTAAAGTTAAATTCAGATGATGTTAAAGTATGGTACAACCGGGGCGTAGCGCTGCGGAAGTTAAAGCAGTACGAGGAAGCGATTGACTCATTCAATCACGCCTTAGCGCTTAATCCTAACTATGCGAAAGCCTGGATTGATCGGGGGAACACACTACGGAAATTAAATCGCCTGCAGGAGGCGATCGCATCATACAATCACACCTTGGCAATTCAACCGGATGATGATAGAACCTGCTGTAATTGCGGTTTCCTGTTGTATCAGTTACATCGTTATCAAGAGGCGCTGGCATCCTTTGATCAAGCGATCAAGGTGAATCCCAACTCTGATAAAGCTTGGCATAATCGGGCGATGGTTTTAAATCACCTCGAACATTACGAAGAGGCGGTTGAGAGTTGCGATCGCGCTTTGGAGATTAATCCTGATTATGAATTAGCCTGGAACACTAAAGCTGTTGTACTTTTAAATTTAAAACGCTACGAATCGATGATTGAGTGTTATGATTACTCATTACAGATTCACCCCAAAAATTATTATACGTGGTATTTGCGCGGCAAAACCTTATTTAGGTTAGGGCGCTATGAAGACGCGATTGACAGTTATGATCAAGCTTTAGAACGTAAACAAGATTATCACTACTGGACAGAACGTGGAAATGCCCTGCAAGAATTACAACGCTATCAGGAAGCTATTACCGCTTACAATCAGGCGTTAAAATTGAACCCCAATGATGATGAACTGTGGATGCTAAAAAACCTGGCGACTAATCGCTGGCGTTGGCAAAAATGGCATCAAAAGCTGGTACAATTGTGGCAGAAAATTAAAGCCTTGTTTGAGCAAAGTGCAAGGGAATCATGACTGTTCAGGCTGATATAATATAACGAATGACAAATGACAAATGACAAATGACAAATGACGAATGACTTACCACGGACTACCAATCATCATAAATCCCGACCAATAATAAGGATGGGATAAATCAACTTGTCCCAACTCAGCCAATTGTGGCGGTAATGATACCCCTCCTCCTGTTCCACTCCCGCGCAATTGTCCCGCTTCAATCACGACATTTCCCCGCAACATCGATAACTGGGCTTCTCTTAGCGCCTCTGCCTTAATTTGAGTCTGACCCAGTTGATTATACAACTCAGTCATTAAAGCCAATGTCCCTTGGTCACTCACCTGCCAGACACTACCTAAAGCACTCTTCACACCCGACGCCACCGCTAATCCAGCAAAGCCTAACTCCGCCTGATTGTCTCCCACCGCCGTGCGACAAGCTGATAATACTAATAATTCTACAGGCGGATCATCCCAATTCATCTGTTGCATTTGCGCTAAAGTTAACTTGTCATTCCATAACTGCACATAGGAATTACTCGGTCCGCCAGATTTAAAATCGGCATGAGTTCCTAGGTGAATAATTTCATAAGCATAACGCTGGCGTTCTTGAATTAAATTTTCTAATGTAAACTCCTGATTGAGAAAAACTTGACCACCCACTTCTTGGGCAATCGTTGATAACTCTACCGGAACCGCTGGTAACGGATTAAGTTCCGTAAATTCTGATGCCCCCATCGCTAAGATTCGCGGATTTGTCAGCGGCTGATAATTACTATTCATCAGGCTGAATGTGGGAATCATGCTGAGGCTGTAGTTTTCAATCAAAAACTGTTCACCATCATGCAAGACTGGCATAGGTATCGTCCGCAATCCCGCATCCATGGAAAAGAGTAACGTATCAATTTCAGCCGCTTCCAGTTCCGATGCAATCGGTGCAATTAACCACTGATAAAGTTGTTGCGCGGGTTTCAAATAACCATTCCCCCGACGGCGAAATGCATCTGTAAGTTGAACTCGCAGTTCATTTGTAACTCCTAGAAGTTGGTCGCGATTAACCGGGATAACTTTAGTGACAGGTTCAGCGGCGGCGGTAAAGAGGACTAATTTCACGCCATCCGGTTCTGTCACCGCATAAATTACGGCGGAACGATTCCCGGTTTGACGTTCAATTTGCGCCAACGTCTGTTCAATACTGGCTAAGGAAATTGAATACTGAGAGAAATCTCGCCCAAAGTAATCGGCAAATTCTTTCAGTCGGGCTTGTTCTAGGGATTCAATATAGCGATTTGTTGCCCCTGCCGCATCTTGTAGGGTCAAAAGTGCAGTTGAGGCGTTTATAATCGGCAGCGCTTGAGTAACATTATCGGTGGTGTCTATAAAGGGCAGAGACTCGATAATATTGTCTGAATCAATCCCCTCATAAAGATTGTAAATGACATCCGGGGAAAGAGTTAAGTCTGGCGGAACAGGTGTCTGTGGAGAACCTGCACCAATAATTTGAATATTTCCTGTGGTTTGACCACTAGCAAAGGATTCCACTGGAGAAATAGTAGCACTACCACTGGTAAGGGCGGCGGCTATCCCATTCGTCGTTGCATCACCGATTTCAAACGGTGTTTCATTTTCTCCGCCATGGCTAATTGTAATATTGCCCCCTTCACTCCCACCAATGGTGGAGATACTCGCAGGTATTCCATTAGCAGCGGTAAAGATATCGGTGGCGCGGAAAAAGCTGTCAGTGTTAACATCAACAGCGCCGCCTGTTGTGCCTCCTTCTGTATTAATCCAGCTAACTTGAATATCATTCGGGGCATTAAGGTTAACAGTACCCCCTCCCCCAGAACCACCAGTGGTGTTAATTTTCCCAGTGGTAATTTCCCGGTTGGCTTCGATGACAACATCCCCACCATTCGTATCGCCAGAGGTATTAATATCACCTGTGATAATCGCCCCATTTTGGCTAGTTAGCGCAATCGTTCCACCATTCGTCGGTGAACTACTATCCAGGATGCCACTACTCGCATCAATACTACCGTCGCTAGTAAGCGTAATATTTCCTATCCCTTGCGTTTCAACCGTACCACTTCCCAGCAGAGAAATACCGATATTATCTGAGGCGGTTGCATCTTGACCTATACTGCTAAGCAGAATATCTCCTGTATTAGAACTTACTTTTGTCCCCGAATCCTGAATCTGAATCCCGCGACTGGAAGCCTCTGTTCCCCCTGTACCCTCTAGGGTAATATTCCCTGAACCTGTGGATTCAACCACACCGCCACTCAGCATAAAAATACCAAAGTTGTTGTTTCCCGTGGCATTTTCGGCGGCACCACTTAAGAGAATATCACCATCGTTTGAACTCACGGTTCCTGAATTTTGAATCTGAATACCTCGATTCCCATCTGTTCCCGTTCCCGCTGTACCCTCTAGAGTAATATTGCCTGTTCCTGTGGATTCAACCACCCCACCCAGCATAAAAAGACCAAAGTTATCGTTTCCAGTTGAGTCTCCACCCATACCGTTAATTAAAATATCGCCATTTTCGGAACTTACCCTTGTTTCAGGATTTTGAATCTCGATACCGCGAGTCGCACTTGTCCCAGAACCACCAGTTCCCTCTAAAGTAATAGTACCTGTTCCTGTTGATTCGACAACCGCACCATTACTCAGAAAAATTCCTGTTTTCGCTGCACCGTCACTACTTCCTCTCCCGGTAATCTCAATCGTACCGTCTCCAGAATTAAGAGTTCCTCCCTGAAGCAGAACGGTTCCGATAACTTCATTGCCAAAGCTTCCCGGTTTAATCGAGATATTACCGCCATTGGTGGAAATTTGCGACCCTGAATTCATCTCAAATTGGGCAACACCTCCATCTCGCTGGTTGGCTAAAGCATTTTGATCATTAATTGTGGCACTAAAGTTGCCCCCAGCTAAATTAATCATCACATTATTAATGGTGATACTTTTGCCCGCTTGCAGCGTTAACGTGTCAATGTTATTGGCATCGATACTCTGATTAATCGTAATATCATTATTCGCTTGCAGAACCACATTACCCATTAGGGCATTAAATTGATCCGCATCAAAGGTAACTGAGTTGCCTGAATTCTCACCAAAGGCATTATTGAGATTTAAATCATCTGTTCCTCCATCACTAATCGTGATAGTCTTCGGATCAAATAAGATAGTTCCTAGATTTCCCGATGTTGCCCCAACATCAATCAACCCTCGGAAAATCAAACTATCTCTAGCCGATATCTCCACCAAACCGCCATCACCGAAAGTTTCGCCCCCCGTGGCACTCACACTGCCAGAAAAACGGTTGATTTCATCTGCCCAAGCCACAACCAGCCCAGCATTTCCATGTTCAAGTGCATCGGCATAAATAATGGAATCTGAACTTACAAATGCCTGTAAAGCATTCGGTATTGAACCTTGTCCTTGAAACCCGCCACCAATCAAAACCGTGCCACCCCCATCACTACCAGAGGCATTAATTGTGGCATTTATGACTCCTACTTGTTCGCCGACTAGATAGACATTACCCCCAAATTGCTCACTCGACGTATCAACCACACCAGATAAAATTGTTGTTCCTGATATAGTGGGAATTACCACATCTGAACCGATGAGTCGCACCGTATTTTCTGAGTCAACAATAACGCCTGTACTCTCTTCGTCTTGTCCGGTGAGTAACTCAGCTAATTGTAATGGTGAAATTCCCTCTGCTGTGGCTAGGGAATCTTCCGCCGTGGCTGCTTCAATTTCTAAAGACAGTAACATCCCGGCTTGAGAAATTCGGACTACATTTTCTCCAGGAACCGCCGTCATTGTAATAGTTCCCCCAGGGGCGGAAAGGGTTCCTGTATTAATAACTTGACCCGCCAGCAAGGTTAAATGTTCTCCCTCACTTACTGCCAATTCACCCGCATTAATAATGCTTCCTGGCTGATCCATTGTAAACGCAAAACGATTGGGAGAACCGACCAACGATTGATAGTCTGTCTCACCACTGGTATTAAACCAACCCTGAGCAAAGCCAATTCCATTTGCCGTCGTTGCTGTAAAACTTCCTGGCACATTCAGACTGGCATCAGACCCAAAAATAAACCCCGATGGGTTCATCAGAAATAGATTAGAGTTACCCCCACCGACCTGAATTAACCCATTAATAATCGACGCTTCGTTCCCAGATACTCTACCCAGAATATTGATAATTTGAGGATTCGATAAAAAGTTAGCAACTTGATTCGCATCGAGTCCAAACTGTTGGAAACTATGGAACAAATTCGCGCCATCTCCGGAAAGCGTTCCGCCTGTAATATTAAACTGGTTCCCGTCTGCATTAATTATGGTAGTCGTTCCATCATCAGCCGCCGTTATCGACTCGGCTTGTAGCGGTTCATGCTTCAGAAATACTAATGGTATGAACAAAACAATCCCTAACCAACGGCTGAACTGAATCGGTGTAGACATGACTTTTCCCTGAACTTGAGGTAGAAATGCACTGAACTGGTTTAATGGGTTATATCGGTCAAGAATCCCCCTGTCGGGGGTAGTTAATCGACTTAGAAGAGGTTGTTATTGATAACATATCAACCAAAACTCTCCTTGGTTTCGCTTTAGTGAGGTTGCAGGGTTACTACATTTATGCCTGATTTTGTCGCATTTTTCTCTAGTATAAAGAAATAAATGTCAAGTGTCAGTGAGCTAGAAAAAAATCTAGCTAAAATGAGTTTAACTTACCAAAATAGGGTACAGCTTGATAACTGAACTTTTTATGAGGTTTTATATTATAGAGTATGTCTCAAGGATTTGTGAAATCTTGGGCTCCCTCTTTTCTCGTCCCGGATTGAGTTAGGGCGATACGTCCTATCGGACACGCTAGCGCGATCGCAGATTCAACGCCTGAAAGGGTTCTGCATCCTCATCTAGGGTGATTGTCCCCGGTTGGGCGGGTTGCTGATTGATTTGCAGCGTGAATGTCCCCTGGGGTAACTGTTCCAGATAATAAACACCCGCCCCATTGGTGACGGAAAATCGTCGTTGTTCGCCATCGGCGCTAATCGCTTCTACCCTCGCCCCAGCAACGGGATTTCCTTCTGCATCAGTCACCACTCCAGAGAGAGTATAGGACAACACCAAGGAAACCTGTACAGGTGTATAACTTCCCGCCACCACCTCCACCGCATAAGCATCATTCAGGGTTTGCCAATCCAGGGGAAATCCAGACGGATCAAAGTCGAGGCGATAGGTTTCCGGTGGTAAGCGTAGCCGAATTCCATTGGCTTGGACTTGGGGACGAAAGGATTGAATCGGTTGGTTATTCAGAATTAATAATAACTCTGGGTTTTCGGTGTAGATGTCTTCAGTGCTATCTAACTTACCATTATTGTTACGATCAAAAAACGGCTGAATTAATATCCCGCCGCGATCGCGAAACCGATCCGATTGACGATCGCCTGGAGTTACCCCCTCCTGTACATTTAAACTCGCCACCAATTCTAGGCTGTAATTCGCCTCATTCGAGGTTAGGGATACGCCATCATACCGCCCCCGCACCAGTAAACCCGGTATAATCGTCGTTTGTACCTGGGCAATCCAGCCTGAACCCTGAGAACCAATCCCATAACCCAACTGAGTGTCCCACAAATAACTCCCATCTGGCGATCGCGCTTTGGATTGATAGCGCCAACCAATGGTGGCGAAATTATCCCGCTGCTGGAGGTTGCGGGTTTCATAACTCAGCAGTACAGAATAGCCATCACCCAGAAAACGCCGCGACAGATTATAATTCAACTCAGACCGAAACCCCAACTCATTCCCTTGGTGATTCAGTTGTAAAAAGCCTAACCGTTGTGTCGCATTCCAGCGCCAGCGATTTTGGTCATCAATTGTCACCCGGGCAAAGGTAAAAAAACCACGACGACTAAACCCGGTTTGCATCCCTACCGCCGTACCCTCGCGACTATTATAGGTTCCCAAAACCGTCAAACGCGGAAAGACACGCCAATTCAGGTTCAGCCGTTGGGACAAGCGATCGCGATTAAACTGTAAACTAATCGTAGAGGTTGGTTCATAACGCAAATTCGCATTAATATCCCAATCCCCTTCTTGATCTGGACTCACCACAGACGCCGCCACTTCCAAGGGTATCCCTTTGGGGCGAAAAAATACATCCGCTAATCCCCTCGCGGTTTGGTCATAAATCCCACCCACACCCACTGTCAACGCTTCCGATATCCCCCACCGTTGGGCAATTCCCCCCTGAAAATTCTGCCATTCTCCAATAAAATTCTGATTTTGAACTCCAGAGGGTTGATGAGACAAACCTGCTGAAACAATTGTCGCCGCAGCCCCATCGGGAATTTGTCCAGGAACCGTCGAAAACGTCGCCTCTCGCACCTCCGGTTGAGCTGAAAGGCGTCCTTGGGGATATAATAAAATGCGATAATTCCCCAACCTTTGACCCCCAATCGGTACATCCTCAAACCGATAAACCCCCGACGAATCCACCAACACCTCAGCCAAAACGCGATCGCTAAATCCTTGCGTCAGCCTTACCAACGTCCCCGGTTCCGCTTCACCCACAATCGTCTGTCCCACCTGCGACGCCTGTAACCGTTGTCCTGGACTAAATCCACCCCCACCAAATGTCACGGGAGGTGTAAACCCTTGTCGCTGAATCGTCGTGACTCCCCAATAATTCCCACTCCCCTGACTCCGCCAAAACGTCGGTTGAGAACCCACCACATAATCCGCCCCATCGGTTTGTCGCAAATATTGGGCTTCTGTGAGACTCCAACTCGGCGAGTCTAACAAATCCGGTTGATTCACCCGAACATACCAACTCCCCGATAACAACGTCCCCACCGCCGCCAATTCCCCCCGATAACTCAGAGACGAAGCCTCACCCAAACCCGACGCTGACTCTGATCCAGTCGCCGTAATCCGTTCCTCAATCGCCGTTAGCGTCAAATCGTTTGGCGTAATTCGAGGTAAACCGTCCAGTTGAACAGGGGGTTCTGTCGCCGTAATCCCCCCAGTTTTCTGTCCCAACCAAGGCGGATTCAGCAGAATCGCATACTCATTAATATCGAATTCTGCGGGAACACCAAGTAACCTTTCCACCTCTTCAATCGACAACACCAACCCCAACTCCGGGTCATTCTGTAACTCCTGGGGATTGAGGCGAGTAATCAATCCAGGCGATCGCACTTCCAACTGTCCATCCGATAACGGTGTCACCTCCAGCTTCAACGCCTGAACCACCGCATCAAAAGGAATCAGCCACTTTTCAAACTCAACCGCTTGGCGACCATCTTCCTGTCCCCGCACCAAAACACTAAAAATCACCGGACGTCCCCCAACATTCACCCCCACCGGAAACACCGTAAAGTTATCAGAATTTTCGCTAACTGAAGACTCCGCTTGACTAACTAAATGCTCATGAAGATTAGAATAGCTTTGAGAACCAGCATTAGCCGCCATTCCCACAACCCAACCAACAATTATCGCGATTTGCCACCAAACAGAATCCACCACGTAGGGGCGCACCGACGTGCACCCAGAAAACCTACAATATCTAATCCGCTATTTTAGCTATCTCACGCCAGTCAAAATTTACCGACTTTCTTCCTGTAGGTTATCAATGACGGCTGACGATAACTAAAACTTTTATCCCCACCCAACTTCAATCAGATTTCTGTTAATTTACAGAACTTAACCGAACCTCTGCGTACCTCTGCGCTTTCCCTCTGCGACCCTCTGCGTTAAAAACGAACCCCTCGACACCACCAATCCAACCGACAGAATCAACCAGCTAATCGCCCCTTATTTACGGCACAGGAATCACCAAATCAACACTAAACGGCTGTGTCCGCCGTTCATCGTCTTCCGCCCAAATCAACTCACCCATAAGCTGATATTGACCCGCCGCTAATTGTCCTTCATTAGGATAATTTAAAACAAACAGACGCTCACTCTCCGCCACAATTCCAGTCGGTTTCAAACTCCCTGTATCTATAACCGTATCTCCCTGCTTTAACGTCCAACTCACCGCTGCTCTAGCCGATGCCATTCCGGTATTTTCAACCAAGACTTGAATTTGGTCTTGTTCAGAATTCCAACTCCCACTCTCCACTGTCAAATTTGGCGATAACTCTCCCTGACGCACATAAATCGTAGTCCCAATTCGGGCAGTTAAAGCGACAGAATTCCCACCACTATCCGTCGTTTCCCGAAGCGTTTCCGTAAACACAACCGCTCGATATTCCCCCTCTGGCAAACTAGGTGGAAAGCGAGTAATTAAACGGATGCGTCGCTGCACTCCTGGTGGTACAGTTAATTCCCTAGGTGAAAATTGCAGATAAGGGGTTAAATCGCTCGGACTAGAGTCCAAGATTTGAAACCCATTATCGCCATAAGTAAAAGGTTCAGCATAAACTCGTCCCCGAAAGGGTTGATTACTGGTATTGGTAACATTAATAAT
>CAKZMA010001405.1 GCA_937127375.1 uncultured Coleofasciculus sp.
AGATGATGGATATGGTGATTCCAGGGAGAGTTCTCAATGGCGGCAAATATCGGTTTGTGATGCCAGCCTTTTTGACCAATGAGAACTAGATGATTCTCGATTTTATATTTTTGTTTAAGGTGGTTAAAAGCAGAAATTAGTGTAGTGACATTTTTTCTCGGTTCGATGGTGCTGACAAAGAGAATGTAGGGATAGGAGAAGTCATAGTTCACAGATGGGTTAGAGGGAAAAACTACATCAGAAGGGTAGCGGCTGGCTAGGGGCGTGACGTGGATGTGGTCGGGATTAACGTTGAGATATTCAATAATATCATTTTTGGAACTTTCGGAGATTGTGAGTACTAAATCTGTCCAAGTTAGACATTTTTGTACGCGCTTTGAATAGGTTTTAACAACGGAATCAATATAATCAGGATATTTAATAAAGGTAAGGTCATAAATTGTCATTACTTTTAGAGTATTCGGATAAGGGAAAATGGTATAGTTCGTCCCATGTATAATTGTGGGCGAGTCCAAATAATGTCCGAGATGGCTTGATAACATACCGGGTAAGTAATCAAGAATAATGTTAGTAATTCTAACGGGTAAAGGTAGAAAATAGCGGTTTGAATAGTCAGAAAGTGAGTTTGGAAAATATCGGCGGCGGCGTAGCCAGTTTTTGAGTCTAGGTTGGTAAATTAATGTAAGTTGAAAATTTTCGTGGTATTGGAGAGCAGAGAGACCACGAATTAGGTTGGCTATGTAAAAACTGATACCACTGGGCTTAATAGATAGAGGAGTAACATCAATCACAATTTGATCCATGAATAATAATAAACTTAATTTATTTTTTAAGAATTAAATACTATTATTGTTTAACTGTATAATACTCTCCAAGCTACGTTAAATCTAGAAACTAATAGTCGGACTTTCATTAAAGTTAACGGTTGAGATTAGGCAACAGGCAACAGTAAGGGTGTGATTTTTGTTAACATTTGTTAGTACAGAGTACAGAATTTATATCCAGGTACTTATCTTTGATAAGAAGGTTTGCTAAATAATTTACTAATTTACCTCATTATTCAGTTTTATGAGTTGAAATAGCTTGATTAACTTCAACCCTTTGTTTCAGTAAACTTATTTCTTGAATAAGGAGCAAATTCAGTTGGTCTTGTTTGTTAACTTTAATGATTAAACGATAAAGATAAATAAATACACAAACAAATAAACTTCCGAATAGGATAACAAAAGGAAACTCAACACCTATTAGATGAGCTAAATATTCTACAAACCTAGGAGCAAAAACAAATAGACCAGGAAATATCGCTAAGGAAGAAAGCAGTAATAAATCATATAAATCTATAGTATTTTTAATTGTTTTTCTTATTAATATAAACAAATATCCTATAATAAAGGTTGATACAAAGATTATCGTTTGAGGTGTTGGCGTGTAATTCATATTTGTTTAAAGTAGTTTTATTGCTCTAAAATTTCCTACGGATGATGAATACAATATTTATAGATCTCGTCCCATTCTCACTAAAATCAAATATCCAATCACTCTAATCATATAGAGAAACGATTTGATGCCAGTAATAGAACTGCACCCCTGCTCTCTAGAACGCATTTTCACAGAGACTTCCCGAACCCGAAGACCCCGTTCAATAGCTACAGCCAATGAAATTGGTTCGGGGAAATCATTCGGGTATTCCGTGCTGAACAATTGAATGGCTTTTCTGTCCATCATCCTTAATCCACTGGTCGGATCTGTGATTTTATGCTGAAAAAGCCATTGAATGACTCTGCTAATAATCCTAATTCCTATCCGACGTTTCCAGGTTGATTTAAATCCTTTTTTCCTTAAAAAACGCGAACCAATAATTAAGTTAGCGGGTGAAGTCAGGTAGCTTTCTATTAAACGGTAAACTTGGCTAGGAGGATGTTGACCATCGCCATCAATTTGAACACAGAGTTCATAATTGTGTTGTAGAGCATATTTTATCCCTGTTTGTACAGCACCACCAATTCCTAAGTTCGTTAATAGCTTCACACAGGGAGACAACTGACTCGCCACGGCATAAGTATTATCGTGAGAACCATCATCAATAACTAAGGTATCGTAGCCAAGATTTAAGTCTTGGATTTCACGGAGGAGCTTACCCACATTATTTTCTTCGTTATAACAGGGAATAATTAAAATGGTGCTAGGATGGCTCATGGTTACACCAATCGACACTCTATAACGAACTAGAGGACAACGTCTGACGCCAATACCGTTTGAGCAGAAGCCAATAGATAAACAAAACTCGGCGGGGTAAGTTCTCCATCTTGGTGCGGGGTATTCCTAACACCGCTCGAATTCCTTGTAACCAGAGTCCGGGTCCCCTTTTCAGCTTCTGCCAAAAAAAGAGTTGAATCAGCTGGCGGCGACGATGTTTTAACTCCTCCCATCCTCGTCTTCCCTGGGGACTAAAGCTGGTCAACGTTTCTGAATCATCCAGTTCAATTTTATTTTGACGGTGTAATTGACTCCCGGCTAGAGGGGCGACAATAAAGATAGCTACCTCATCGAGTCCAGCCTGAACCATGGCGCGTAAATAATCACAAGATAATTCATAATCGGCGACTGTCTCGGCGGGATGACCCACTAAAAGACAGGCTTGAGTGTAAATTCCCTGGCGATGACAGGCTTCAATTAAAGCTAAACCATGAGCATAGTTAAAGGGTTTGCCAATGGCTTTAAGAACAGCCGGACTACCGGATTCAGGGCTAATGGAAAGGTAACGACATCCCGCTTGAGCATAAAGGGGAATCTGTTCTAATTTTACGGTTTCCGCTTTGGTGCCACTGACAAAATAGAAAAATATCCCGGCTTGGCGTTCAATCAGGAGTTGGCATATTTTAGTCCATCGGGAATGTCTCACGGTGGGATTGAGATCCTCAACTTGAAAATGACGGACATTAAATCGATCGCGCAGCACAATCATTTCTGTCACCACGTTCTCCGCCGTGCGATCGCGCCATTGCTGGTTATTGGTTTCGGGAACCACACAGAAGTCACAAGGGTAGGGACAACCCCGTGATGTGAGTATGGGGAGGAATCGTCTGGTTTTCGGTCCATGGGAATAGGGAATCGACCAATAGTTGTTTAAATTAAATAAATCCCAGGCGGGAATCGGATAGGTGGGATGCTTTTGTACTTTTCGCCGCAAGGTATGACTAGGGGGTGGATTTGACACCATCACGTTTTCCGGAACCGGAACAGTTTGGCGATGGGTTAAGTAGGTGCTAATTTCATGCCAATTCCAGTAGATTTCACCACATAGAAGTGCATCCACACCCGCCTCAAAGAAATCCTCAGCCAATTGAGACACCGCATAAGCGGTAACGGCTTGGGAATTTTCCAATACCGCGATCGCCATTTGGGGGTGAGATTGGCGCAAGTCCCGAATAATCGCCAGAATTTCCTGATCAGACATGACTGAGATCGCGTAAATGATCACGAGATCGGCTTGCTCAATTTCAGGAGTATCAAGAAACTTGGTAAAAGGCTCACCTTGAAGGTAATGATCGCGCTTCGATTCCAGGGTGGTGGGCGAACTCCCAAACAAGTCCAGGACACAAATATGATCTCCTTGTTCCCTCAAAAATGCTGCCACAACGGCTAGTTCTAGGGGCATATAGGGGACTCCAGAACCCAGGAAATCCCCTTTTTGTACCGCCAGTCGTGGAGAAATTAACGTGATTTTCATATTAATCAAGGACTGGATAATCACTGGTTCTTTCCCGTTCCTGTTTCCAGCTATACTCTTGCTGTCCTGTTATTTGCCGAATCAGCCATTGAGCCGCACCGTAGCCAATGTCCATCGCATCTAACGTCCCGATATAGTTAAAGGAACCTTGACGACCGATGGTGCGAAAATTAGCGAAGTGATCCAGTTGACTAAGGATCGCGTCTAAGACAGGCTCAAACCCTGATTTATACACAGGATAGGAGGAAGGGAGACGAATGACGCGCTGATCGAGTACGGAAAATTCTTTATACCCCATATCCTTTAACCCCTGCTTAACTAGGGCAATTAAGTCGCTGTCACAATGTTGACTCATGGCTCTGGTTTTTGAACCCATTACCTCACAACAAATAATACTACCCCCAGGCGTCATCTGGGGATCGAAGGATTCCTGTTCGCTGAGTCGATGAAACACGATGTTTGGATCAGGAACAAACACCCAAGACTCATCCAACAAGCTCGGTTGGTCTATCTTTAAAAATACCAGGATCAGGTCGTTGAGCTGAATAATTTGCTGCATCCGAGTCGTGGTGGTTGGCTCAAGCACCTCCCCCATAAGTTCGGTGAGTTTGAGTAGGGGGAGTGTAGACACCACCCAGTCATCCGGGTTCACCTGAATCGGTTGGACTGATCCGGTGATGCGATCGCGATAACGAATTCTGCGGATGGTATTATTTTCTACATCCAGGTGACACACCTCCTGATTCAGCCGATACTCACCGTGGTGGCTGGTTTGAGTCGCGATCGCTTGCCACAGTTTTTGTAGTCCGCCTTTAGGATAACGAAATTCCAAGGCTTCAAAAGTACTCGATTGGCTCATTTTGAGCGATCGCTTCACCAATTCCATTAGGGATGGGGTTTGCACTCGTCCTTGAGACAGTTTGACATCAAGTTGAGCAGGATCATCCCATAGTTTTAGCGCAATTGGCTTAAACAAAGCCTCATAGAGTTTTGTCCCGACTCGCCCCTGCAAATCAGCTTCAAAGGTTAGGGGACTTTTCGAGGGAAGCACAGAACTAATCTGAGCCAGTCCATAGTCAAAAACCATTGCCGAAAATGAGGCTAACCCATACACCTGAATTAGTGAAAATGGGGAGGGGGGATAAGGTAGAAAGTAACCGCCCATAAAAATACTACTTTTCTTGGGACGAGTCAACCAGTCTTCAGGAGACAAAAGGCGTTCAACTCGCGCCATCAACCCTTGATTGAGGGTAAAAATTTTATGGGGACCTAAGTCATGAAAGCCGTTTCCTGACCAATGAATGGTTTGGGCGAGTCCACCCAAACTCGACCCTCGTTCCAGCAGCACAAACGAGGCATTACTATCTTGGGTTAAACCGTGAGCGAGGGCTAGCCCAGCCGGTCCTCCACCGAGGATATAAACTGTCATAATTTAACTCGCGCCAGAGCCGTGGTTTGACTGGCATAATAGGGTATCGGAACCTGTTGAATCAACCGGGGAGTGAGTTGTTTCAACACCTGACTCAAGGGAATTTTATAAAGAATTGCCATATCTTCCAAATAACCAAATTGTAACGTTTGCCAGTAGGGTTGAAAATGGAACACCTGAAAACCCGTGCGTTGGCAAATCATGCTGAGAGTCTGGCGGGTAAAATGATGCAGATGCACGGAAATGATCCACCAAAATCGACGCCCTGCTAATTTTGCCTGCCAAGTGCCGATATCGGGATAATTAATCAGCAGAATTCCTCCGGGTTTGAGTAAAGTTTGGATTTGCTCAAGTGCGGCTTTGGGATGGGTCAGATGTTCGATCACATCCCAAAGAGATATTAAGTCAAATGATGCCGATTGAAAAGGGTGATTATCCAGGGTTCCTTGTTCGATAGTCAGTCCCCGTTTTCTCCCTTGTTCGACTAAAAACTGGGAGGGTTCTAATCCTACCGCCTGGTAACCAAACCGTTGCGCTGCTTCCAAGAAGGCTCCCCCAGCCGTACCAATATCCAGCACCGTTGCGCCTTTTGCCGGAATCCGAGAACCCAGGGATAACAAGGTTCGATAAAAGCTTTCGACGCGCATCGGATACTGACTGTCATGTCCCGATTCCTCCGATAGCAAATACCCTTGTAAAATTACCGGATCAGGAAAACGGGGAGTCTCATAAATCATGCCACAGTTTTCACATTCAACTAGCCGTTGAGTCCCCGGAACGCCTGAGGCTGCACCGTAAAGCGTCTGGGGATCTTGAATGTCTATCCAAGGTTCATACTTAACCTTGTGTTGATTGGAATCACAAACCGGACAGAGAACTTCAATTTTCATAACTTAGGATTTGCTTTTGTTCAGTCAATTTTGCTAACATCTTTGTCGATAAGTACCTGGACATAACTTCTGTACACTGTACTAAGAAATGTTAAGGAGCCTCAAACCCTTACTTGTTGCCTGTGACACACCGAGCGAAGTCGAGGTGTTGCCTGTTGCCTAATCTCAACCGTTAACTTTAATGAAAGTCCACCTACTTAAAATCTCTATTTCTGAGAAGTTGGCGGGGTAAATTGCCAGGAAATCGGGACTTCCGGGGTTCCGGCAAATCCCATATTAATCGGATAGACATCGACCTGATAACGTTCTGGACAGGGGAGTAATGTAAACGGTTGACCTTGGTTTGATAAGGTTGTTGCCATTAGTTTTCCCGTTGACGGACAATTTCCTGTAACAATGTAACGTTGGTAGGGGGGCTGTATTTGCTTTCCTTTAGGGTTGTAGGTTTTTATGTGTATTGAGCAGGTTAATTCTTGACAGTTTTGTTCTAATTCTATTTTATTTATATGCATAGATTTAAATTCCATAAATCCAGATTTAACCCAAATTTGACCATAGAGTATACCGACAATAATAGGCAAAATTATTGGTATTAAAAATACGAATTGATTACTCTGGGGTACAAGATAACGATAGAAATTTCCAGGACTGGCTACAAGTGCCAAACACCAGGATACTAACATCATGTTACGGACAACGCCATATTTTAAATGGGGGCTACCAAACGTTGGGCTACAAATATAAGCTAATGTTAAAATCGAACCAACCAGTAGAGGAATTAAAATACTCGGCTCTACCCAGGCTTTATGTTTCCTTTTGATGACTAGAACGATCACGAGTAAACAGCTTGCCGGAATACTATAGATTAGGCTAGGAATTTGCAACAAAAATGGCATCCGCCAAGCATCAAATTCAAATCCAAAAATTAGCGGTTTAATTTTATAGCTTTGATTGAGGCTAAAAAAGTTGGGATCGATAAAGACTTGAACAAATTTAACCCAAAAATTATCTGGATAAGTGGTAAATATTTCCCTAGCGAAAGGATTTTGTTCTTTTAAACTAGCATAAAGCAGGGGAACGCTAGTTTGGTGGGTAATGACAAGACTACCGTAAAACGTCACCGCAAAAGATAGAGCAACGACCATTAAATATCCGACAATAGATTTTAAGTAGGTTTTAACACCACTCCTTTTAATCGCGTTAACGCTCACGAAAAATCCCCAAATTATCACACTGATTGATAGGGCAATTCCTTCAAAGGAACGGACTTGGGTAAGAAGTCCTAGCAATAAACCGAAAACACTCAACCAGAACAAACTTATTTTAGAGTTACCCTTTTTTTTAAAGTTATTATCAAGATATAAAATGGACAGGATGCCGAACAGTGCTAGCAGGGTGGCAGGAAAATGAGACCAAGGAATGTCAGAAAATGAAACAAAATGGGCTGAAAACAATAATGTAACTGTATAAATAAATGCGATAAAATTAGAACAGTTTTGAACAATATATTGCCTTGGGCAGGAAACACCATTCACTAATTTTATTGATTTTAATCCGTGACGGGTGCTAATTTTAGATAGTAGAAAAAACACGAGAACTGTTGAGACAAAGGAGAATCGATTCAGTAAGACCAAAGCCGCTTGAGGACGAACACCCAGAAACTGAGTCACCAGAACTCCTAGAGTTGTATAACCTGGACCGACTACACCATTTGCTATCAGCTCAGACGGCTGACCTGCTAAAACCTCTTGAAGTGCCTCTAAAAAAACACGTTGATCCGACCAAGTTACTTGCACCACCTCCCCTTGACCTGAATAAGGCAAGCTCAGAGTAATAACTAAAATAAATCCGATATAAAATATAGTAGTATTGAATATAGGGTTGAGCATTTTTTGACAATTACCCAATTATTCGCAAATAGTCTTGTTCTATTTTTGACCACGTATAATGTTCTTGCACAAACGTTTTTCCCTGCACACCTAACTGATTCCTGACTGGCTCATCCATTAAATCTAGAACCACCTGAAACTCATTCTGATTCCTATACCAAAGTCCCCCTTGCGCCCTCCTACACTGTCCCACTAAAACATCGCATCGCCCATTAACGAGAACAGGTTTACCGACCGCCCAAGCTTCTAACAAAACCATAGAAAGACTTTCATAAGGCGAGGGCATAACTAAACTATCACAAGCCGCGATCGCATTCCACTTGGTTGGCTCATCCACAAACCCCAAGGCGATGATATCGGGATGCTGGGGAATCGGCATCGTGGACTTTCCCAGCAAGACTAACGTTCTTGGTTGTGTTTCATGCGATCGCAACTCGATAAAATAGCGAAATAGCTCCTCACATCCCTTAGACGGATCGATTCTGCCAATATACAACAAATATGGCTCATCAATCTTATAGTTGTGCCGAAACGCTGCTGCACTATAAGCATTAGGGGGTTCTACCGCTACCCCCACAATCGGTCCTTCACAGTTAGCATCGGGAAAGCGTGCTTGGATCAAATCCCGTTCTTCGGGCGTATGGAAGATAAACCCACGCGGTTTCTCAAATAACCCATCCCACATACTCAGGTATAGCGTCCACTCATTATGAGCTAAAGGCGCTAAATAGGCTTTTTGAGCCACCCAGGGTAAGATAAAGTAAGTCGTCGCATATAAATAGGTAAAAAAGATAAACGCATCATACTCATCTTGACAAGCTTTAACATAATTTATCAGGTCAGGTGACCAGGGTCCTTGAGCTTGCATCCAAGCTTCCTGTTCCTTGAGCGAGACCGTTTTGATCCGAGAATAAATAGTATCAGATAACCGATTAAAACGGGCGATATCTCTGGGTTGTGCTACCGGAAACCGCCGCACTTTGACACCCAATACGTCTGACACTCCTGGTGAGTAGTAATTCTGCCATGTCATATAATCTAAAGCACAAGTGGTCAGGATTTCTAAATCCCAATACCGAGACATCCGTTGGGCAATTTTAAGGCAAAGGGATTCTGCTCCCCCATTAACCTCTAATCCGCAGCGTTGAACAACAAAGGCGACTTTAGGCATTACTCTAGCTGGTCTTCAGGATAACTCCGGTATAAAAAAGCAGGCTTTTTTGTCCTGGCTTTTTGCTGATTTATTGCTCGCAGAAAAATATATTGACCCAAATCGAGTTCTCGATGCTTTAAAAAAGGCGTTAATTGAGCGACTGAGCAGTAATGATTGGCAACATTGTCATGGACATCCGCCGTAAACATTGCGTCTATTGTAAAACCTAGGTGATTCAGTAATAAATGCAACTCGTGCTTATTATATTCTCGATTGTGTCTGCCATAATATCCATAACCTGAATAGGGATCGTAGATATTAGCGCCAGCCATCATTTTACTAACATTTTCTAATCGACTGACATTAGGGGTTGTCAATATTAGCACACCATTTGGCTTTAAGACTCGTTTGATTTCCTGGATAACGGCGACCGGATCTATGAGTAAGTGTTCGATGATTTCACAAAAGAGAACGACATCAAATTCGCCATCTTTAAATGGGAATTTTTCAGTTTCTATATTAAAATGGAATGATTCAAGTTGTAGGGAACAAGGTTTGCCTGTGTAAAAATCGGTGTAGCGTACTTCTTGGACAATATTCTCTTTAATATGAGAACCAAAATAGTTGGCTAAGACTAATTCGAGTTGAGTAAATGTTTTGAGCAGCAGAGTGCTGAAATAGGGGTTAGCGCCTAATTCTAAGCACTTACCCGATACATCCCGGGCTAACCCGTAGGTATAAACAAATCGTCGAAAATCTTGGTCGCAGTAATTCGCCATTTCTTGAGGAGGAGCATCAGCGACTAAAACCGACTTTAAATAATCCCGGAGTTCCGCCTCACTCACTCCTTCAGGCAGCGGTAATTCGGGGTTCAAAGGAAAGACAGTGTTTACTGTTCCATTTAATGAATTTTGAAGTTTATGTTTAATTTTTTTTGCCGCTCGAAGAATTTTGTTCATTGATGACAATTCATGAATTTTCTAATTCAATACATAGAGTAAGTATCTTTTGATTCACGTCCTTTTGGAGAAAACGATCTCGTCTTTTCTGTTGAGCTTTGAGTACAGTATTTCGCAATCTCCAATCTTTGACCATTAACTTGGCTAAAGCAGCAACCTGAACTAGATCATCCTTGGTGGTAAACAAAATTCCGGCTTCGCCCAATGTTTCCGGGACAGCACTACTCTTATATGCCAAAATCGGAATATCAAACCACATCGCTTCCACGAATGGCACACCAAACCCTTCATGTTCACTCATTGACCAGAATAGATGTGCTGTTCGGTAAAAGGCTAGCAATTGAGTTTCACTAACCAGTCCTGAAACTAAAATATAATCGTTTAAACCGAGTGCTTGTATTCTATCCCGAAGATGACAGCAATACGGATCACTCACATCTCCCCATCCAGCCAGAATTAACCTCGCCTCCTGATCCATTGTCAGGTAATGGTAGAATAATTCTACTAGATGAATCTGGCATTTGTTTGGGGTAATACGACCCACAAAAAGTAAATTGGATTTTCCATCCTGCAATTGCTCCATCAACGTAGCATCGGCAGGCATATCCCATTTGCTGGGGTCTACAATTATCGGCAACACCCCTGGCTGATGAAACCCAACGGCTACGAGTTCTGCGGCATTATAGGCAGAATCGGCTACGGATAAAGGAAAATATTGAGCTAATTGCTTGAGTTCAGCACGTCCTTTTTCCAGCAGTTGTGCTAATTCGGGTCTGTACGGTCGAAAAAACTCCGCAGGCGTGATATTATGATAGACTAAACATTTAGAACCAGGATGGGCGATCGCATAGTCGGTGAGTTCTGAGCCAATCGAATGGTGATAGATGATCCCAGCTTGCTCACTAATGGTATTTTTCTGAAAGATTTTGGCTTCATGGGCAACTCGCTCATCGAGATAGCGAACAAAAATATCGGAGTCATAACCACAGCGACGCAGGTAATCCCGAATGGTGAGTGCCTGATTTGATATGGCATCCCCATAAGCTAAATTAGGTAGAAGTTGATGGATTTCCTTAAGCTTTCCCCGTCTTGTCGGCTGTAAAAGCGGTTTGACTGGCTTAGATAATCCCAGGGCGACTTCATACCGTTCAATAACTTTATCCCATACGGCATGGTCTTGGGCATAAGTTTCACCCCCAGCCCCATAGCTTACCCGTTCTTCGTCTCCCATTTGGTCAATTTTGGCAAATAATTCTGCCCATTCTCCCTCACTCCCCGCTAGCCAACCCCCTTGACTGGCTTCCACCGCCATCGCTGTTGCTAAACAGTCTCGATTCGCCGCCACAGGTTTCCCGTAAAACCAGGCTTCCAT
>CAKZMA010001406.1 GCA_937127375.1 uncultured Coleofasciculus sp.
GTCATTCGTCATTTGTCATTCGTCATTTGTCATTCGCCATTTGTCTTACTCGCTTTCATCGAGAAGCAAGGAAACCCAACGGAATCTACTAGACTGTCAAAGCTAGTTTGACGGGTTACTTTTATCTCCGCTTCCCCCATCCCCGCATCAGTTTTAACCTGTCAATTTAAGGTTGACAAACCACTAGGGCTAAGGTTTCCTTACTACAAACCGAATCTAATTTACCGAATTAGGTGTGCTACACCACGATGACTTGACAATCGATCGATGGTGTAGCCTGTTCCGGTTTCTCTAATCAGAGTTAATTCAGCTGATTTCCGCAACTGGAACAAAAGCGATCGCTAGGCGTCAGGGATGAGCCGCATTGTGGGCAGAACTGTTTGCTGCTTTGAGCGGGAGACGACGATGACGCGGGTGATCCCGATCCCATCCGCATTTCCATATTGCCCATCCGCATTTCCATGGGATTCATATTCATTTGCATGTCTCCCATATTCATCGGCTTCATCGGTTCCATGGGTTTCATTGGTTCCATGGGCTTCATCGGTTCCATTGAAGGCGTTGATGAAGCGGGTGTGCTATCGACTTGCTGCACTTGCATTTGTTGGGAACTACCAAAAGACGGAGTTCCACTGGTTACGCTCATGCTGCTTCCTTGCACTTGGATAAAATGATCTCCTTGCGCTGTAGAAATCTTTAACACCACACCGTTAGGCGTGCGGAATACCTCCGGCGGTGATGTCCAGTTTCCGGTTTGAAACCCGTTACTAGCTTGTTGCTGCTGTCCTGGACTACCACTGAGAGTGGTGACAACTGTCTGTGTTCCTTGATTATCGAGGTAAACTCTGTGGCCCGTGCCTATCTCGCATACGTAAGCCATAATAACCTCTCCCAAAAAATTCTCCTTATATCATTATTCAGGGGAAAGGCACCATTGGTGAAACTTCTTAACAATTGTGTTAGATCACATCCCATCAGTCAGCAGGGGTAAGGCTCGTCTTATGTCTTAGTCATTCGTCCTTTGTTGACTCCCTCAACTCCCAGACGTAGCATGCTACGTCTCTACATCGCTTCCCCAGCTCCCTCTGCTCCCCTCCTCAGTGCGAATCTCCAAGGGGAACCTCACTTGCGTTTCTGGGAAACTACCCCATGTAATGCCACAGTCGAGGTGGTGCGATCGGCGAAAATTGGCTTCTGGGTTCCCAGCATTTCCAGAATCATCTGGAAGTTCTTGGCATCTAAATCAGCGGTGCGTTCTTGTTCACCATCAGCATAAGTAAACCAAAAGTGACCTTTGTTTTCCAGAGATTTCCACAATGCCTGATAGCTGGTAATTCGTTTCATCCCACCTGCTTCATATCATGTCCGGTTGAATGCTTACACGTTGGTACTGCCCAAGGCAGATGGCAGATGGCTCCAGGATTCCAAGATAAATGAGGGAATGAGGGCGATAAAGGATATCTCTTTTGCTTGCACTTAATCGGGGCGGGTTTGGTGGCATCTGGGAGAGGTCAAAAACGATAGTTGTAAAACCCGCCCCTACACAACACTCTCCATTTTTTCACCTCCCCCATCTTGCCTATCTCTGTTCCAATTATGCCCATGCTCCAGTCTGGATATCATTGTCGGGCCAATGTACGGCAACAGCAGATGTGGAGTGATCGCCAAAAATCGGCTTCTCTGTATCTAAGATATCGAGCATGATTCGGAAATTGTCTACATCTAAATCTTCCGTGCGTTCTCTATCGCCATCAAAATAGGTAAACCAAAAGTGACCTTTATTATCCAGGGGTCTCCACAGTGCCTGATAACTGGTAATCCGTCTCATTTGCATTTCAGGTTTTTTCATATCTGGCTGACTTTGAGTGCTTTTACTTTCCATCGTTGACAGATGCCCCTGTTGCGTTTTAGTTCTAATTATGTACTTATGTTTCGATTTTACGCTAAAGCTGATACCAAGTTGCGTTCAAAGTATGAGGAGGCGATTGAAATCGCAGCTACACTTGCCTTGCGTCCGCCTGCGCGGACTAAATTATAGCGGGGGTAGCTATGGGGAGGGCGCACGTCAGTGCGCCCCTACCTGTCCGATTAATGTTGATGAATTACGCCCCATACTTGCGTAATCGTCCCGCATGTGCTAAAGCTAACCCGATCAACTGCACTCCAGGACGCAATCCTAACATCCCCCGCCCACAAGCATATTCATCAAATGTCGCGACATCATCCACTTTGGCATATTTACCATGGATAATCACGGGGACAGGATGCCAACTGTGTTGTCCCATTACCGCCGGGGTGGAATGATCCGCACTCACGACTAACACATCAGGATTGAGTCCAGTAACCAACGGTAAAAGCTGATCCACTTCTTCAATGACTTTTACCTTACCCTCGAAGTTACTATCTTCTCCCTTACTATCGGAATGTTTAACATGGAGGAAATAGAAGTTGTATTTCTCCCCATAAACATCTTGCAGCGCTTGAAACCGTGGTTTCATGCCACCGGGACGCGGCACAACATCCATCCCGATTAAGCGACTCACGCCGCGATACATGGGATAATCAGCCACACAAACCCCATCGAGTTTAAAGCGATCGCGGATGGCTGGCAAGGGTTGATAGCGTTCAAACCCACGCATTAAAATCCCAGTAGCTTGGTCTTCATCGGCTAAAACCTGCTGTACCTGATCAATAAACGATCGCACCAATTCGGCGGTTTTCTTCGAGTCCTCTGATTCAGCTGTCGGATCTTTAGCAGGAACCCCTGTGGTTTGCGGATCAGTATCCGGTAAATTTCCCCCTAATCCCTGACCTCGCAACACAAATACCGCCCGATGTTCGCTGACGGTTTCAAAGAAATAGTCCCCTTCAAAATCCAAGCTAACCTTGTCCCGAATCTTTTCACAGAGACGGCGATTCACATCCGTCGCAATTCGACCCGCCCGTCTATCGGAAACATTACCCTGTTTATCAATCGTGGCAAAATTAACCCGCGCCGCGATATCATTTTCCTTAAGATCAAACTCGATTCCCAAAGCCGATAAAACACCGCGACCCACATTATACTTCAGGGGATCATAACCAAATAAAGACAAATGACCTGGACCACTACCGGGTGTAATTCCCGGGCCCACAATTTCCAATAGACCACAACTGGATTCTTTTGCTAATTGATCTAAATTCGGCGTCTGGGCAACTTGCAATTCTGTCCCACCTTTGTCTGGATCAGACAATCCGCCCACCCCATCTAGAATTAAATAGACAATCTTACCCCCTTGTTGCCAAGCTAAGTCTTCCCAAACTGTACTGATATCCATAATAATTTGTTCCCCTTAGGCGTCCCTCACTGGCATTGTTAACTGAATTCAGCGAAACAGGCAATTCAACTTAAGGTAGAAACAGGATTGAATGTTGAATTTTAAAGTCTTTGCTGTTCCCTGTTCCCCAATTACTTAAACCAACGCTTTAGGATTTTTCCTACTTTACCCTCTACCTTAAGGTAGATATTATGTTTTTCTCTGGGTAGAAGTCAAACGAACTGATCACAGGTAAGCTTCTTTTAGCTAAATCTAGCGAATCGTGCCATTTTCTTCCAAATTTGGTAGCTAAAGATACCCAGAAGCCTTAATAGCACGTTTTTAAATGATTTCTTTTTTCCTGGAACTGGTCTATAAATAGAAGTACGGGAAAAGCAGGTAAAGGACTCCAGGGAACAGTTAATGATAAGCTAACACTAATCTGGTACAAAAACCAAAAACAACTCTTCAAAGTTCAAACGATTCCAGAGCAACCCATTCGGATCACAATTGAGCGAAACCGTCTTACACCTGACGAGTATGTGAATGCCATCTTGTCAACTCTTCAGCAAAAGCTTAATTCAAGGTAAGATGATGATGAGGATTTTTCTGGAGAATAGAATCAGCGATGGCTTTCGCCAATAAGGGAGGTACTGATTCTCCAATTTGATCAGCCATCTGAGTATATGAACCCAGAAAGTGAAATTTATCGGGATAAGAATGTAACCGTGCTGCTTCACGAATCGTAATAGTTCGATTTTGGGTGGGATGAAAAAATCTGCCCGAACCCGGATGAAAAACCCATCGCGTAATCGTTCTAGCGGGTTTATCCCAGTAAAGCCTGCCATAAGCGCCACTGTAATGCTTCTTCGGAGCTAGTGCTGGCGGTAAATCTCTGGCATCTTGCCCTTCTGTTAAGACTTTAGCTCTGGACATTTGTATAGGACTCAATTTACGAGCAATGTGATTAACCAGCTTACTACTACCACGACGCAGTAACGCTTGATAGTCAGTTTTTGGTTCGCAAATATAGGTTTGTGCGGTATAGTCCTGTCCAGCGTCTAGTACGGGCAAATCTCCAATAGCATCTTTGACAGTCACCATTGGCAAGGCAATCGCTGGTAAAATACTCAACTGAATCGTCTTTTTATTAGAGGTGAGTGATTTAATATCTCCTTGATGAGTAGGTTCCGGTAGTTTAGGAGTTATACCATTCAAACAACCAACAAAGAAAGCTCTGGCTCTAGTTTGGGGAACGCCATAGTTTGCTGCATTTAATGATTTGGAGGTTGCCCCATAACCCATTCGCTCTAATTGTCGGGTTATCTCTTCTCTAATTGTGCCATTATAGGCTTTGAGGATTTCGGGGACATTTTCCATTACAACATACAACGGTCTGAATTCTTTCACGAATTCTAAAAAAGTTTTGTAGAGCTGGTTTCGCTCATCTTCTAGGTATCGGTATCCAGCCGGAATGTTCCGAGAGAATCCTTGACATGGATATCCCCCAATTATAGCGGTTAACTCTTCTCGGTCTAATTGAAGCGCTAATCGCAGCTCTCTTATGTTGACTGTGCGAATATCTTTTACCAGAAGAAACTTGGTTTGTGGATAGTTGTACTTAAACGTTGCTAAAGCTGTTGGGTTATGATCGATAGCGCATATCGTCCGAAAGCCTGCTAAGTGAAACCCTGTAGTTAAGCCTCCAGCACCAGCAAATAAATCAATAGTTGTGTATTGCATATCACTCAACGTCAACTTGAACCATAAATTCTCTTCCTTGAACGAATGACATAAGACATAAAACAAATTACAAAATCGTCCCTTGCAAACCAATCAGCAATCCACTCACCATCATGGCAGGTGTGCTAATGGGCATGGAGTTCAGACTTGGTGTCGCCGTTGGTTTATTGAAATAGTCATAAACTGTGCGGGAAAGGTTGTGAATTAACTCCGAGGCACTCGCATCATTGTGGGGACGTTTTATCAAGGTGACGATGAGATAGCGTTTCCCTGTAGGCATATCCACAATACCTACATCTCCCAATACTGAACCAATATCCCCAGTTTTATGGGCAACCGTCGCCCCTGTACCTAATCCTTGAGGAATCAGAGAATTATTCACGGTACGCTGCATAATATCCAACAACCGATCGCGCGATCGCAGACTCAATAATCCCCCTTGATTCACCTTATACAGCAAGTTTGCCATATCTCTGGCATTGGTGGTATTCGTTCCTTCTAAATCCGGTAAGGGGTTATTGATTGCCGTTGCCGTTAATCCCCAGGATAGGAACCGTTGATTAACGGCTTGGATACCGCCGAGGCGATGAATAATCATATTCGTGGCAGTATTATCACTAATCGTAATCATCTTGGTTGCCACTTCCAAGGCACTGTACTGTGTTCCAGGTTTTTGATATTGCATGTCCCCTGAACCTTTGGCGATCATTTCTGGTTCCATGGTTAGGGGTTCATCTAAGCGAATTTTGCCCGCATCGACATCTTGAAAAAATGCCACCAGAATCGGGACTTTAATCGTGCTGGCGGCGGGAAAAATGGAGTGACTTTCCCAGTCTAAGTAGGCACCTGTATCCAAATCCACGACAAAAACACCAGGTTGCAATTTCGGATTTTTGGCGACTAAGGTTTGGACTTGGGCTTTGAGAGGGGTGATTTCTTGGCGCAATGGGAGTACTGGGGTAATGCTTTGATTCGTTGGGCTTTCTTGAGGGTTTTCCTGCGCCGCCTCACTGGATCGCATCGACATTTTGCTAGTGGGATCTAATACTGATAATAGAGTGCCTGCGATCGCGCCAATGCCAACGCCGAGAATCAGTAGGCGGATAATGTGAATCCATATACCCGCCGAGCGTTTTTTGGAACGCCGACTGCGCCGGGATTTTCCCATCTGAGTGGATTGAGAACGAGGCGATTGACGCTTCGGTTTCGCCTCGGATTGAGTTGAGACACTTGAACGCCGCGTTTGCCTACGGGGGCGATTGTCTCGACGTGAATTCAAGGGGTGGGATAGGGGTGTTGCAGCCGGAGGGCGACGCATCTGACGATTTCCCAGAGGTGTTTCTCTGATGGGTATCCCGTTAATCGTCCGCAGTTTGGGTAGCTTCAGATTGGGGTAAATCGAGGGTTCACTGGAACGCCGAGTGGTAGGGTTTAGGGGTATGGGTTTGGGGCGACTGGGATTTGCAGAATTAGATTGAACCGCACGCAGACGGCGTGGTGAGGGGGAAGAGGAGGGAGGATGAAGATCCTCTTCTAAGGGCAAGGGTTGTCGAGGGCGACGTTGACGAGAAAGCCGACGAGAACGATAGATTCCTCGTGGTTTGGACTCGTTGCGATCGGGTTGATACGGATTGCCCCTAGACATTGCCACTGAAAATACCTCCAAACACAACTAACGTCTAAATCCTTACTCTTCAAGCCGCCATCAATGATTTCCTGACGATGTGAACCTGGCTATTTTGCCAATTTATCGGCGGAAAGTCTATAGTCTCAGACAGCCGCTAGGATTCTGAATCATCCGGTTTTGACCTCGGCATAAATTGTACCGCCCATTCTGTCTGACGGAGAATCCCTCTTAGCATGGCGACTTCTTCTGGGGTAAGCATGGCTCGGTAATACAAGCGTCTGAACTTTTCCATGCGGGATGTCGCAGTATGGGGATGTAGGTAGCCAATCTTTAATAGTACGGCTTCTAAGTGTTGGAAGTAAGCCTCGATTGCATCTAAGGAAGCTGTGGAAGATGAGGAAGGTGGGGGAGATGAGGAAGGTGGGGGAGATGAGG
>CAKZMA010001407.1 GCA_937127375.1 uncultured Coleofasciculus sp.
ATGAGAAAACCAAGCATAACCTTGACAACTTTATTGCCAAGAGAAATTAATAAATTAAATCATGAAAAATAGCTTGCGATCGCTAGTAAAAGATTTACACCTTGGGATTATCCTTTACCGACTCTACTATGCCCCCAAGGGTTTCATACAGAAATTTCTTCGCCAAGGTTCTATCAACATGGCGATAGACTACCAGGCGCGGCTGCAAATGGAGAAAGCAGCATACCGACTAAAACCTGTTGAAAGCGATGCGTTAGCCGATCCGCAAGAAATTCACTTCTTAACTGGCAGAAAGTTCTGGTATCAGACCATTTTTTGTGCTTACTCAATGGCACAAAACACGAAAATAAATCTGCGTCCAGTCATTTACGATGACGGTTCCCTAGAGAAAAAGTACCAGGATGAAATCCTGAGAATTTTTCCGGATGCCAAGATGATTCTCAAACAAGAAATACAAGAACGCTTAGAAGAATACTTGCCACAAAGTAAGTTTCCTTATCTCAGGGAGCGTCGCCTCAACTATCCCAACATGAAAAAATTAACTGACATTCATGCTGGTTTAAGCGGCTGGAAATTGGTGCTTGATTCAGACATGCTCTTCTTTCGATCGCCAACGTTTCTCCTAGATTGGCTGAAGTCTCCCCAACAACCTTGTCACATGGTGGATGTGGAGAGTGCTTATGGGTATTCTGAAGCCTTAATGGCTTCTCTAACACAAGCGGAAATTCCTGAACGGTTGAATGTCGGAATCTGCGGGTTTAAAAGCGATGATATTGACTGGGAGCAACTGGAATTTTGGTGCAAAACGATGATCGAACAGGAGGGAACCCACTATTACCAGGAACAGGCGCTCACGATGATGTTTATGGCTGGTAAGTCTTGTGCCGTTGCTTTTTCTCAAGACTATATTGTCATGCCGGGACGGGAAGAAGTTATCGAGCCAAAAGCTGTGTTGCATCATTATGTTGCAGACTCGAAGCCTTGGTATTTCCGTTACGGATGGAAGCATGTGTTCCAGCGCGATCGCCAACTTGAGATTAAGCTTCAGATACCTGCTTAATCTTACATTCAAGTCTAAGAATATAGGCTATTACATCCAGAAAATTTCTCAGAGCTAACTATGAATATTTCCGACTTTCAGAACATTCCATCAGCAAAACATAATGGCTTAAAACAATCTATTAATTACCTCCGCTGTCCTATTAGTGAGGTTGCTCTTCGAGAAATGAGCAACGATGAATTGCAAGAGTTGAATTATCGTATCTCTAATAATGAAATTAAACAACATGATGGAATGCATTTAAAAAGACCATTACATGCTGGGTTGATTTCATTGAATGAGCAATATGTGTATCCTATAGAGGAAGATATCTTTATATTACTGGCAAGTAATGCTATCGATAGATTTCAAGAATTTTCTTCTGATGCCTCTGATAACTCTCTTTCACCAACTAAAAAAAATGTCCAAAACTTTTATGACGAATTTGGTTGGCAGAAGGATGAGACAGGTCTCCATCTTGACACTGCATCGTTCACAGATACAAGACCAGTTGTAGAAAATTATGGTCATAAGTGTCATTTAAGAGTCAATAAGTATCTTGAATCGGCTGGAGCCTATCTTCTTGATATAGCATCAGGTGCTATCCCTCATGCTGAATATCTTACTTATTCCGAAAAATTTGATTTTAGAATATGTGTAGATTTTTCTTTATTGGCGCTTAAGGAGGCTAAGCAAAAACTAGGTGATAAGGGGATTTATATTTTAGGCGATATTACTAATATTCCTCTAGTCGATGACGCGATGGATGCAGTCATTTCACTTCATACTATCTATCATGTCCCTGAAGATGAGCAGAGCAAGGCTTTTTCTGAAATTCACCGAGTTCTGAAACCTGGAGCTTCAGCAGTCGTTGTTTATACCTGGAGTTATTCCTTATTCATGGATATTACTTATTTGCCGATAAGATTGGTAAATAAAATATCCAGAAATATCAAAAAAATCTCACATTTCATGAATGCTTCTTCAAGTAATTTAGATACTAGTGTTAAATCATCTGATGCTCAGATTAGCTTGTATTTCCGCCCTCAAAACTATGAATGGTTTCACAAAAAAATCAAGCATATCTGTAACCATGTAGATATTTATGTTTGGAAAAGTGTTAATACGCGCTTTTTAAATATATATATTCATAGTGGGCTTCTTGGTGAAAAAATTCTGGAATTAATCTACTGGTTAGAGGATAAGTTTCCGTACCTAGCTGGACGGTTTGGTCAATATCCGCTTTTCCTCATTAAAAAGTGAAACTACTTGTTAGAAGTATGATGCGATGAAGCAACTCGTTTCCATTCTCATCCCTTGCTACAACGCAGAAGCATGGCTAGCCCAAACACTAGAATCTGCACTGGCGCAAACGTGGTCGCCTACAGAAATTATCGTTGTTGATGATGGCTCGAAAGACCGTAGTTTAGTAATTGCCAAGGCGTTCGAGTCGCGTGGCGTCAAGGTCATCACTCAGCCAAACAAAGGAGCCAGCGCTGCTAGAAATCGAGCGTTTCAAGAATCCCAAGGCGATTTTATCCAGTATCTGGACGCCGACGATCTGTTTGCACCTGACAAAATAGAGCGCCAGGTGCAACTTCTGGCAAATGAGAATTGTAATTGTGTAGCTGCCGGAGAATGGGCGAGATTCTACAAAACTCCCTCAGACGCTTTGTTTATCCCTCAGCCTTTGTGGGCAGATATGTCACCTGTTGAATGGTTGGTTTGCGCTGGAAACAGGGGCTGGATGATGCACCCTGCCGCTTGGTTAGTTCCGCGCCAAATTGCTGAAAAAGCTGGTATTTGGAACGAAAATCTCTCTTTAGATGATGATGGTGAATACTTTGGCCGGGTTGTCCTAGCAAGCGAGGGGGTCAAGTTTTGCCAAGGTGCTAGAACTTACTATCGATCTGGACTTCCCACCAGTCTGAGTGGTTCAAAGTCGCCTGCTACTTATGAATCAGCCTTTCAGGCTATAGAACTGAGTACGCAAGCCTTGCTATCCAAAGAAAATAGCCCACGTACACGCCACGCCTGTGCAACAAAATTACAACGCTTCATCTACGAAGTTTATCCGGATGTACCAGAACTTCGGAAGTATTCAGAAATGAAAGTCCAGCAACTCGGTGGTTCCAAGTTAAAACCTCGTGGAGGCCCGAT
>CAKZMA010001408.1 GCA_937127375.1 uncultured Coleofasciculus sp.
TGTGTCGATGCTTGCATTCAGTTTATCCGGCGAAATCCGGAAATGTATCAGGTAGTGCATGAAAGCTATCGAAGGGCTGTCGTTCGGCGCTTTCCCTATGTTGTTTTAAACCCAACACTCATCACTGCTTCTCCACCTCAAACAAGAGTGCGATCGCTCAATCGAGTCATGTTTGGTTTCACCTTACCTACTGATTCACAAGTAAGAAAGTGGCAAGCTCAACCAAACTTACAGCAAGGGGCGATCGCACTTAGAAGTAAGCGGATATTATGTTAATCTTATTCAGGTGTGGGTGGTAAGGCTCAAAGCCCTCCACCAACCCGTCAAATATTAATCAGGAGTAATCAAATTATGTCTACCCGAAAAGAAGGTATTCATTGGCTTTTCAATAAAAAATGCGGTTTCAACGAGATTCCGGGACTTCCCGCTTTCGATAGTTATATGAAAGCGTTATTGATTTGTGCCAATGGCGATAATGAGTTAACCCAGGCGGAAAGAGATTGGGTTATTGGTCATGCATCAGCCTTTAACGCCCCTGATCAAGTGATTGAGGAACTCAAAACTTACCAGACGGATGAAGACATTGATGCGGTTATTTCTCGAGACGTCGCAGCAAATGCTTGTCGCCGCTATCTTGTCTATGACGCGATTGAGACTTGCTGGGCGGATGGTGAATACAGTGACGGAGAGCGAGAAACCGTTACCAAAATGGCAGCTAAACTGGGTATTGATGCAGAAATCGTCAAGCAGATTGAAGAGATTTATACTCAAGAGGCTAAACTCCGGGAGAAGCGATTAGCACTGCTATTCCCTACAGGTACTCCCCTCTAGATAGTACCCTCTTTTATCCGCATCTTTCTTTAACTACCTGAAAGCCTTATTAAACAATAATTTACCGATTAATATGTTTCAGGATAACTTGACAATTTTCCACAAACATTTCTGAATAAAAACTCAACTTCCGCAGAGAATTGGCTATGTAGGAATGGAGATGGGAGAGCGCTATAGCGATCGCTCTCGAAGCCTGTTAAGAAAGATGTGGGTAAGGCATAGAGTTCGTCAGGGGTGAAGCCCTTTGTTTATCCCTAGTCGAGTTGTTAAGAGTTCACTTTAAAACTAGACAGTGACTAACAGGGAAAAAGCATGGAAAATCAAGCTAAATTGGCAAACCAGTATGCAAACGTAAGTACATGGCAATATCACAGAGGTAAGCGTTTAATCGAATTGGCAAATCCCCAAAAGGGGGAAACTGTCTTAGATCTGGGGTGTGGTACTGGTCAACTTACTTATGAATTAGCTCATCGAGTCATGCCTTCAGGAAAGGTTATAGCCATTGACCCTGATGGCGAACGCCTTAAAGTAGCCAAAGCTAACCTCCCGACTCACCTAACCAACATTACATTTATTGAATCCAAAGCGGAACAACTTAGTAGGATAGAGGACGAGTCAATTAATCTGATTTATTCTAACTATGTGATTCATTGGATACCCGATAAAACCTTAATGCTAGCAGAAATGGCTAGATATTTAGATTTAAAGGGACGCTGTGTAATAGATATGGTAGGAGAATTGATGCCATTCTTGAGGGAAGTGAGTCTCTTGGCGGGAAAATCGGGAAAAAAGCTTGTTGATAAGTTCTACTGTCACACAAGGGAAGAATGGCAAACCCTATTTACTCAATATGGTTTTCAAGTTAAGTATGCAGCTTTGCCTAAACTCGATTTTACGTTTGAAAATCTGAATCATTTCTTCGACTGGTGGGAAGGCACATCCCATGGATTATTCTTAAAGAACAATCTCTCAGAAGTAACAATAGACAAATTGCAGCAGCGTTTTCCCGACCGAGTTTATTTCACGGGTCATGCCTATCAAGCTATTGCCAAAAAATCAGTAATTGATGAATTAAATGGCTGAAATTATGAGAAAAATAGAGCGTCAATAAAGTAATCTGGGTTGACAAAGCGACCTGTATTGATATCATTGATTACTGCATTTTTGTCCATTTGTCAAAATAGACTATCAGAAAAAAATAATTAATTGTAGCTTGACAGTAAGTAGATATTTTGTCATCTTATATTATTTGTGTTAGGGTGGGATGGTAAGGCAAAAGCCCCCACCAGCCCGTAAAATCTTGATCAGGAGTAATCAAATTATGTCTATCCGAAAAGAAGGAGTTCATTGGCTTTTCAGTGAGAAATTTAATTTCAAAGATGTTCCAGTAGCTATGGGCTACAAAAGTTATCTGACATCCATACTGATTTGTGCCAATGGTGATAATCAGTTAACTCAGGCGGAACGAGATTGGGTGGTTGGGTACGCATCAGCCTTTGGTGCCCCTGATGAAGTGGTTGAGAAACTCAAAACTGACCCAGGGGATGAAGACATTGATTCAGTTATTTCTCAAGAAGCCGCAGCCAATGATTCTCGACGTTGTCTTGTCTATGACGCGATCAAGGCTTGCTCGGCAGATGGTGAATATAGTAGCGGAGAGCGGGAAACTGTCACTAAAATGGCAGCTAAACTTGGTGTTGATGCAGAAATCGTGAAGCAGCTTGAAGAGATTTGTGCTGAAGAGGCTAAGCTAAGAGAGAAGCGATTAGCACTGATTTACCCGACAGGTACTCCCTTATAAAGGGTAAGGGGGAAGGTTTTGGGAATTAGATTAATCCAACTCCTCTTCGCAAATATCAGCCAAAGCTAGGGGTTCATGCCCTGGTGTTCGCAACGATTCCACTAACTGTTGGAGCTAATGTGGTTAACCAATTAAAATCGGCTCTTTCGTATCAAGAAACTTTTGTTTCGGGCAAAAGGAATGCAATAGCCGTTTTACAGAATTTTCTGGAAGCGGGTATTTTGACCAATTATGTCATGTATGAAAAAGACAACGAGGTTCGCATTGCGGGCAATGAGCTAGCCAAGGTGTCTGTCAGTAAAACGTCAATCTGTTTTGAAGGGTTGGGGGAATCGTCCTCTCAACCTGTCAGCGATCCCTTTAAACAAATCGGTGAGTTACTGGGGTCTTTATCTATTAAAAACTGGACGGCTTATGGTTATGTAGCCTTTGACATGGCTGGCTTCTATTCGTCCTACTCTAAAGCCATGGAACAGCCACTTCTCTATTTCTTAGTTCCTGAAACCGAACTGCGCTTTACGGCAGAGGGCGTTCAGGTCAAAAGTACCAACTCATTGCAGCAAATTCGAGAACTACTATCGATTGATAGCCAGGTTCCCGATTATGTACCCGTCTCCCTGGCTGAAGATTTCGCGGACTGCGAGAATTACTCCCACCGCATTGAGAGGTTAATTGAGGCAATTCAAAACAATGAATTGCATAAAGCGATTATCTCTCGCTCCAAGAAGCTCATTGGCAATTTGGATGTATTGGGAACCTATGCCGTTGGCGCTAAAGCGAATAATTCAGCGCGTTCCTATTGTTTAACTATCGGAAATGTGCGTGCTGTTGGCTTTAGTCCGGAAATTTTGATGCAAGTTAGTAAAGACGGGTTTGTCGTGACGAATCCGCTAGCTGCCACTCGCCCTCGGGGTCAATCGAGTGAAGAAGATGTACGCTTTAATGATGAGTTATTTACCGATGCGAAAGAGGTGAAAGAACACGCGCTTTCTATCTGGTTAGCACAAAGCGAACTAAGTTCATTTTGCTTGCCAGAAACGGTTCGGGTTTTTAATTTTATGGAGGTTAAGAAATATCGGTGCGTGCAGCACCTTTCCTCAAGAGCTGGCGGTCAGCTTGAACCGGGTAATACGTTGTGGGATGCATTGAAGGTTTTGTTTCCAGGGATTACTGTTTCTGGAATTGATAAACAAACCGCTTTAGATTGGATTGATCGCTTAGAGGACGAACCGAGAGGAATTTATGCGGGTGGTATTGGTTGGGTGGATAGCAACGGCGAATCGGATTTAGCGATCGCAATTCGCTCAGTCTACCAGTACGGAGATGAAATCTATCTCAATGCTGGAGCGGGTATCGTGCGTGAATCAGTGCCTCGAAACGAGTATATCGAGTCGGTCAACAAAATGAATACGATGCTGACAAATTTGGTTTTGCACTCTTGAGAACGACGAGATCGCCCCATGAATATCATCGGTCACGGGATTGACATTGTGCACGTCATAGGATCGAAAAACTTGTGGCATCACTGGGGGAGTGTGTTGAACGACAATACCTCACGGCGGCGGAACTCAATGCTGCTGGGTTCCGTACTGACCGCTTTCAGTATCTTGCCAGCCGTCTTGCTGCCAAAAAAACGGTTCTCAAAGCGCTTCCACAAAGACATATATTGAGCATTGTTGCGCCATCCAGAATCCCAACGAAATGCCACCCAGATTTATCGGGTTCAAAGGTTGCACCAGCAGGATACTCAGCACAATCGAAACAAACGCCCAGACAATCAGTTATCCAAATAGGGGTTTGGTTACCAAACCCCTACCCCGTTATCCAAATCGGCGTTTGTGCGTCAATCAAGACTTCAGAAAACGCCAGTTCTATGACCTACATTTTACAACTCAAATCCCCAGCTTTTTGACTAAAGCGGAGATTTTCGCCATAGTCTACA
>CAKZMA010001409.1 GCA_937127375.1 uncultured Coleofasciculus sp.
GTTCATTAACAAACGCCGGATCATTAAACTGGTGGCGATTCCCTTGTTTAACAAAGTCAGTAATCTGTTCAATATCGTCAGCCTCCGTAAATACTCTTAACTGAATCCCGTCTTGAGTATTTGCCCTTTCCAACTCTTCTAAATCGGTCACTGGGATTTCCCGACTATCATAAGCGCAACGAGTGGATTGACGCTGAGGAATAGCGTGGAACAGGGCTGTATCCGGAGGATGGAAATTGGGGTGCAAATGAACCAGCAAACAATCTTGGGCTTCTCCATCGGGAAAGTACTCAACATCGCCGTTGAAACCGCTATGCTGTGCCGCAATCAACAGATTTTCCAAAGCACAACCTAAACTGATAAACAGCGCATGGTCATCGAGATCTACTATAGGTAGACGACGGGAATAGTCCGGGTAAATACGGATAGTATTGGTATCAATAGAAAATTTCCAGGGTTGGGTGTTGTGACCCGATGGTGCTAAGGTGGCGAGGCGAATCAGTTCTCTGGCTTCCGGCTGAGAAATCATGGTTAAAGTAGTCGGTACAATTAACGTCCAGTGATGAGTGTCGTTATTTTAATAGTTTCATGTTGTAGGTTGGGTTGAGGTATGAAACCCAACAAACTCTAGGCTCGCATCCCTGACTAACGAACCGTGACAAAATAGGCGGCAAATACCCACTAACCAACTGTCAACAGCCACCAGTCATCAGCCACCAGTCAGCCGTCAACACTAGAATTACAATAATGACGCGATCGCAACCTGGGGTCAAGCGATGATTGACACCGCTTGACATCCTCAAGACACCGAGATACTCCCCACCGCCTCTATGGATGGCAGAATGTTCCAGGCTTGGGCGACAATATCACTAAGCCAGCGTCGTTGTGCCTGATCTAAGACACTATCTTCCGCTAGCACTTCAGCGGTAAGCTCGTCTAAGGACTGTCCTTGAGAACGGGCAATCTGAATGACACCGGCAATTGCCGCTGCTACTAATTCTTCGTTCACTGGTTTTTGACGGAGAGCCGTCATTTCTTGGGGACTAACTGGGATGGGATAATTCATGGCGAGTTAACAAAAGCACCCTAATTTACCGAAAATGAGAAGAGTGTAAACTTTTTTTACTAATATTAAACCAATCAGTATCCGGAAGTGTAGCGTATTTTGCTCCAAGTCACCTCCGTCATCTTGCGTAATTCCTCAGCGAATCAGATCACTCAGATGAAAGAACTTCTCTACGTAGAAATACCGAACCCCGATACCGACGCTGTTCGCACCTGGTTGCAGCAGGACTGGTACTTTGAGCTGGGGAAGAAAACTCTAACCCCCGATGGTATCCTGGTACAAATTGAACATGCGTCTTCAGCCAATTCATCTACACCGATTTGCGTCCCGATTCCGGAAATCTCCATTTTTGTTTGGTCGGTGCAGCGAACCACCTACTTGAAAGCCTTTCGCTGTGGCGATCGCGCGATCGCGGGGGAACGGCAATTACTCCAGAAGCTGACAGGGGACTTACGCCGTCAGTTTCCCCATCGCTATCCTGAACCCCCAGAGGTCGATTTATCCCAACAGTCGATCTTTGAGGCGCTAGCACCCTATTATCCCCAGACGGTTCATTTCTTCCAAAAAATGCCCAAAGGGGAATATGACCTCAACCGCGTCTATTGGTGGGAAAAACGATGGCGCGAAGGGGTGCGGAATCCGCAGCAACCCAAACAAGTTGTGTTTAAGACAACCGAGGCACCGACACAGCTTCTCGGAAGCCGTCACTCAAAGTCCACCTATGACCTGATTTACATCGGTGGTGCCCTGGGAGTCATTCACGCCGCTGTGATGGCACAACGGGGGTATCGAGTCCTACTGGTAGAACGGTTACCCTTTGGGCGCATGAACCGAGAATGGAATATTTCCCGGTCTGAGTTTCAGAGTCTCATCGATTTGGGGTTATTTACGCCCGATGAGTTTGAAGCCATGATCGCCAGAGAATATATTGATGGCTTCAACAAATTCTTTGATGGCAACAATCCTCCTCATCTAAAAGCACCTGTATTACATACACCAACAGTACTCAATGTGGCAATTGATTCAGAGAAATTGTTACAATTATGTGGAGAAAAGTTACAAAAAGCCGGCGGCGACATCTGGGATGAGACGGAGTTTATCCGGGCAGAGATCACGCCAGAGGAAGTTGTCGTCAGTCTACAGCATTTGCCCAGCCAAACCCCCCGACAAGCCAGAGGACAGCTTTTAGTCGATGCCATGGGTACCGCTTCCCCCATCGCTTGGCAACTGAATGGAGGCAGGGCGTTTGATAGCGTCTGCCCAACGGTTGGTGCGGTGATTGCCAGTGGGTTCGAGCCAGGGGTGTGGGATTCTAACTATGGAGACGTTCTCAATAGCCACGGTGACATCTCCCGGGGACGGCAGTTGATTTGGGAACTGTTTCCGGGAGCAGGGCAGGACTTGACGATCTATTTGTTCCATTACCATCAGGTGCATCCTGAGAACCCTGGCTCTTTATTAGAAATGTATGAAGACTTCTTTACAATTTTGCCGGAGTACCGCCGCTGCGACATGGAAAAATTAGTGTGGAAGAAACCAACATTCGGCTATATTCCTGGACACTTTAGCATAAGCAGTCGCGATCGCACGGTGGCGTTTGATCGGCTGGTTGCCATTGGGGATGCGGCTTCCATGCAATCTCCCCTGGTGTTTACGGGATTTGGGTCTTTAGTGCGAAATCTCGATCGCTTAACTGACTTACTTGATACCGCCCTGCGACATAATCTCTTGAGTGCTAAGCATTTAAACCAAATTCGCGCTCATCAAAGCAATATTTCGGTCACCTGGCTCTTTTCCAAAGGCATGATGGTGCCAACCGGGCGTCATTTGCCTCCCCAACGGGTTAATGCCATGCTAAATACCTTCTTTGGGCTTTTAGCTGATGAACCGCCAGAGGTGGCTGATACCTTTATTAAAGACCGTTTTGATTGGTTAACCTTCAACCGACTGGCATTAAAAGCAGCCAGACGTAATCCTGCCCTGATTTTTTGGATTTGGGACATGGCAGGGACAAAGGATTTCTTGCGTTGGCTGGGGAGCTATTTCACGTTTACTCGAAATGCTATAGTGAGTGGATTCCTTAAAGGGTGGTTCCCGAATCTGATTCGCCGCTTACAACCCTGGATTGAAGAGCGTTATCCCTCACTAGGATTGCGGCTGCTAGCCCAACGTTATGCCATGACAGTGGGGATGGGACATCCGGAGCGGATTCAGCGTGAAGCATCAAATTCGGATGAATTAGTGACCCATGGGGGTCAAAAGAAAGCCTTTGATTCTTGAGGGTTTAACCCATGCAACTCTTGCCCTACA
>CAKZMA010001410.1 GCA_937127375.1 uncultured Coleofasciculus sp.
TCTTCTGTGAAGAAATTGACGATGGCGGCAAAAATCGGTTGTGTTGAGGGAATGTCTTCAGGTGTCACATTGGGAGTTTTCCTGTAATCGCATTGCCAAAATACTAATACAAGGGTTAATGGATTGCTAATTTAGTTAATTTTATATGTTACCCTTAAGGATTTTCATTGTTTTCTTTAAAGTTAACAATTTCTTCAGGGGCTGAATGAATTATTTTTATCACCTCCACAGCCAAATCAGCCATTTCTTTAGCGCGGGGGTCTGGCATTAATTTTAACTCGATTAACTCATTGAGTAGTTTAGCGGCTTGAATACCAGATTTTAACAAGGCTTCTTGATATTCTTGTTGTAAGCTTTTAGATGGAGTGAGGTTTTGAGGCTGATTAGGATTGTTTTGGTTTTCCATAGTTTTTTTTAGGGAATTTGCCTATTTTAACTAAATGCTTAACGCTATTAATTTCCTCAAATATGGGCAAAAGAATGCCACTAGAACAGTTTTTTTCTGCTCCAGCATGGACTGTTTAATAGCAAAAGATACACCATCAGCTCTTAACACAAGCTTCTCGTGCAGACGCGGGTTACATAATACGGTTAAAGAAATACCACGGTCAAGTTTGGAGAAACCCTTTATTTTGGTAAAATGCCAAATGCGTCGTTCAGTCCAAAATTCCCGCCACTGAGATTTTGATAGGCAACTTGTATGACACCAACCAAAAGCAGCTTGCTAATAAGCTGTGTCATTTTCATTTAAAAGATAACTATCTAACTTCTCGAACTGACCCTTGAGTTCAAGAACTGGATGTTGGCAGATAAAGCAATTTTCTAAATTCATTTCATTACCTTTATTCTACTACCTTTACTCTAGTCTTTCCACTGACCTCTGTTATTACATCAATTTTAGCATACCCGACAATGTGACCTTCTGCATCCATAAATACTGATTGGAAGCTAGCTGGCATAGATTGTAAGAAACCATCAGGGGTTTGGGTCTTCCGGACTTAGTGTCCTAAGCTATCAGTTTTAATGAACCAAGTATCTTACCACACAGGGACTGTAGCTTTTAACTACCTCCAAACTATCTTGAAACCCGGGTAAAAATGGTTAAATCTATTACTGGTCAATATTCCGGCAAATCAAACTAACAATTTAGCACACTAACTACGGAAGACCTAAACTAGCACGAGTGTCAATTTGGGAAAGGTGGAGTTAGGATTTGGTCGTTTCCGTTTTCGTTTTCCATGATTATTCTGATAAATCAAAGGAAAATATTTGTTGTTTTAAATAACTAATCAGTTCATCTTCGTTGAAATTAAAATTACTAAAAAAAATACCAGAACTGATCCGAGATTGAACGTGTTTTATCTCTTGTTTACTCATAAAGTATTCACCATCTAAATCTTCTTTATCAAATTCATCTAATAATAAAGAATAGGGATTTCTTTGACAATATTGAATTACGTGCTTTTTGTCTAGGTAGCTAAAGCCAGCCTGACGCAAAAATACTTCAATTGAATTAACTTGAACATACTTAGCTAGAAAATGTATATCGGCAAAATACCCATTGTCTAGGCTCAATTTAAGGGGATAGGGTCTAGGATTCATAGAATTCATAATCTCGATCCACTCTACATCTGATAACTGCACCCACAGAGAAGGAGTTGACAGAAGAAAATCAAAAACATAGCGTAAGGGATACCTTTTTGCTTGAAAAACAAATATTTCTGAAAACTTATAATCTCTTAATTCATCCAGAAATTTATTGAAGTAGGATATTCCTACCACATTGTCAAAACCATAGCCACGACGCATTGTTTCTAATATCTCCAGCATCTTTTTCAATCACTAATTAAAATATTTATTTACCATTCTAATTATATTTGTCACCATTCCATCTGAATCAATCGTAAAACGGTATAGCTGTATGTTGCTACCGCTAATATCAAGACCCATTTCTTTCAATAAGGTCGGAACTCTAGAAGCTTCTTGAACTGTTGGGCGGAAGTGACCGGATTGGTTATCTATTTTCCTAATTTTTCCCGATCCATTAATTTTGAGTTGTCCAGCCGCCAATACATCTGCTTTGTTGGACAACGTAGTGTGTTTTCTTCCTATTACTAAACGATTATCTGTGGTAATTACGAAATCAACCTCCCGAGGAATATTTCGTCCGCGTCCGTCTAAATAAACTTTTCCATCAACTACTTTAACTTCTCCAAAAATTTCGCCCTCTGGGTCAAGGTCTTCATCTGGGAATTTATTTTTTATGGGAAGAGTACTATCGCTAACTTCTTCTAACTCTCGACTAAAAATTTGCAAACTCTGTTCAATTTCCTCTTCCGACAAATTACTCCCTTTCAAGGCGTTATCGAATTTACGCACTCGTTGACGCAACCCTTCTAGTTGTAGCTTTACTGCATCTGATAGATTTGGATCATTCAACCCTTCTTCAATTTGATCAAGTAGAGGTCCGCACTTACTACAAAGATAGAGAACAGGTTTGCCACCTATCTGACGAACCGACAATGTGTGACTTTCGTCCCCCATTTTCATCGTTTGACTAATATTAACTGGATCGCTCACAATAGGTTGAGCGTCACTAATATCTGCTGTCCCATCAGCATTTCTGGGAGCAGGCGCTTCTGGTTCTACTTTTGCCGGATTGGTTGGATCAACATTCCGAGCTTCAGGACGCGGTGAAGATGTTGGAACTTCAGGACGTGGTTTAGGTGTTAGGGCATCAACATTTGGGATAGCACCGCGTGGAACCCCTGCTAACTCCAAGTTGCGTCCTGTTAACAAGTCATCTAATGGTCTTAGAAGCTCTTCTCCCTGCTTACCTGCCCAGTTAAGCGCATCTCCACCCCATTTGATAACTTGTTCTCTTTGTTTACCAGCCCAATCTAAAGCTTTTCCTCCCTGTTTGCCCACCCATTCCAGGGCATCTCCACCCCATTTTCCTACGTCAGTCTTGCCAAGTGCTGACAGGGCATCTCCACCCCATTTACCGACTTTGGTTTTACCAAGCCATTTACCAGCTTTTCCAGCTATATTGCCAAAAGGAATTAAACCTACGCCAGACCAAGCCGCGTTAACTGAGGCTTCTTTGGCTTTATCATAATCTCCTTGGGAAGCATAGTATGCTGCCTCGTTACCATACCAAGCTGTATTAGCTGCATCAGCTACATTACCAACGAATTCTCCCGCCGCCCATCCTGCTACTGCTCCCGCTGGTCCTCCCACAAGAAATCCAATGCCAGCTCCGACAAAGGGTGCAGCCAGACCAATAACATCTAAAGCTCCATGTCCCCACTTGCTAATGGTGTCATAATTATCCTTAACCCATTGAGATACATTACCCCACTTATCTTGAACCCAATTCCACCCTTGACTGACTTGTTCTCCAGCCCAAGCTAAACCTTGTGATGCTTTCTCTGCTGCCCAACTACCAACTTCACCCGCCTTATTCTTTGTCCAATCCCAACCCGCTTTAATCCCATCCCCTGCCCATTGAAGAGCATTACCACCTAATTCTCCTAGCTGTTGGACGCCATTCCACGCTTGAGAACCTTTCTCCTTGACAAAGTTACCAACAGCCGAACCTGTTTCTTGTAGCCAATTTAAGCCTTGAGAGCCTTTCTCCTTGACAAAGTTGCCAACAGCCGAGCCTGTTTCTTGTAACCAATTTAAGCCTTGAGACCCTTTCTCCTTAACAAAGTTACCAACAGCCGAACCTGTTTCTTGTAGCCAATTTAAACCTTGAGACCCTTTCTCTTGTATCCAACTCGTTGCACCCGAAGCCTTGTCTGATAACCAGTTTAAACCTGCGGAACTTTTCTCTTGTATCCAACTCGTTGCACCCGAAGCTTTGTCTGATAACCAACTGAATGCACCTGAACTCTTTTGTTGTACCCAACTCTTCGCACCAGAAACCTTATCTCCCAACCAGGAAACAACACTATTAGCTTTGCCTTGAACACCGGAAACCACCGAACTGACTTGACCACCTAGCCATTCTAAAATCGAGCTACCTTTAGACTGAATAGTTGAAACAGCACTTTGTCCTTTTGCCTCTAACCCACTGACAAAAGAACCTGCCTTTTCCTCAACAGCGTTAACCGCAAAGCTTCCCTTTTCGGTGAGCCAATTTTTAGCCGTCTCACCTTTTTCTTGCATCCAGTTAAACGCACTGGTTCCTTTTTCAGTCAGCCACGATGTCGCATTATTCGCCTTATCAGCCACAAAAGTTTCGGCGCTACTGACTTTTTCACCCATCCAAGACGTAGCACTATTGGCTTTTTCACCTATCCAAGAATTAGCACCATTAACCTTCTCTCCCAGCCAGCTAAAGGCTCCTCCGGTTTTCTCATCAATCCATGTCCCTGCACTATTGGCTTTTTCCGATAACCAATTCGTTGCAGCTCCAGCTTTTTCAGTAGCAAAACTGGTGGCATTATCAACCTTTTCTCCCACCCAGGATTGAGCTTCCCCAACTTTACCCTGGAAGCTTGTCCAGCCTTCTGAGGCTTTACCTGTTAAGGTTGTCCATTTCTCATTTAGATAATCCCCAGCACTGGAGACAGACTGGTAAACCGATGTCTTAACTTGTTCTCCCTGTTGTTGCAGTTGTGTGCCAACATCCTGGGCTTTTTGGCTAATTCCTTGCCATCCCTGTTCAACTCTTTGCGTGACAGGAGCTACTTTGCCTTCAATACCAGACCAAGCGGATTCAACTTCTGCTTTGAGTGCTTGCCATTCGGCTTGTAAAGCTTGACCGTTTTCTTTCCCTTCTGCTGGTTTGACTCCGGCGGAAGTGTCATCAACTTTAGCTTGTAGAACTTGACTATTACCTTGTCCTTCGGGTTGTTTTGCCCCGGCGGAAGCTCCATTAAGTTTAGCGATAAAGTTTTGAGCTTTCGCCATGTATGTCTGGGAAAACTGCTGGGCTTCTGTTTCTAAAGCCGTTATTTCCGTTGTGGCACTATTTTCTAACTCAGTCCAATTACTTTCAATCTCACCTTTGCCTTCAACGGCTTTATTTTCCAGAGTGGTAACTTTATCAGCAACTTCTGTTTCGACTTGTTGCTCTTTAGCCGTCGTTTCTTGTTTTAAGCCAGTTTCTTCCCCTTGTAACTCCGAGGCTTGGGTTTGGGCATCGGTTTGAAGTTCTGTACCTTTAGCTTGACTCTCGGCTTCGACTTCAGTTCCTTTGGCTTTGACTTCTGACTGAAGTTCAGTTCCTTTCGTTTGTTTATCAGCTTCGAGTTCAGCGGCTTTAGCTTGTTTATCGGCTTCTAATTCATTCCCTTTAGCTTGTTTATCAGCTTCGAGTTCAGCGGCTTTAGCTTGTTTATCGGCTTCTAATTCATTCCCTTTAGCGTCTTTAGCGCTATCTAATTCATTGCCTTTGGTTTCTTTATCAGCTTCTAACTCACTGCCTTTGGTTTCTTTATCAGCTTCTAACTCATTACCTTTGGTATCCTTGTCTGCATCCAGCTCACTACCCTTGGTTTGCTTGTCATTATCTAACTGATTTCCTTGCTCTTGTTTTGTCGCATCAACTTGAGATTTTTTACTATCGTACTCACTTTGTACCTCATTCTTCTTCCCAGCCGCATCACCTTTGAGGGAATCAAAAATACCTTTTGCCCAATCAAACGGATTTTCCAGTAAATCGCCTTGAACAACTTGTCCTGATTTAACCTGTTGTTCATCAACTGGCTTAACGGCTACATTACTTTCAGCACCTGTGGCTGCAACCGCTGGTTCTGTGGATTGAACCGCTTCCTCAACATTCTGTTCTGTCTCGTCTTTTTCAACTTCAGGGGTTTCAGGTTCTTGAGGTTCAGGTTCTTTTGCTGTCGGTTCAGGTGCTTCCTGAACTTCTGCTTCCGGTTGAGGTTCAGTTTCCGGAAGGGCTTTGTCTTCGGGTTGTACTTGGGGTTGTTCGGGTTCGGCTGGTTCTGCGGGTTCAGTCGCCGACTCAGGAGTCTCTTCTTGACTAGGTTCAGCCGGAGTAACCTCTGCTGCTTTGTCTTCTACGGCGGGAGTTTCAGCCGCGCTATCTTTAAGTGTAGGAGTTTCTGTAGTAGGAGGAGTTTCTATCCCAGGTTTCTCAATTTGCTCAACTTGCGGCTGAGGTAAGGGTTCGGATTTGGATACCTCCAGCACCCGTATTGGCTGTTTCCGTATTAGCCGGAGTTTCCGCCGCTTTTCGGTGGGGTTGAGTTTTCCCTTCAGTATCAGTCGGTGCGGATTCAGCTTCCGGTTGAGTTTCAGTACCTTGTGCTTCTGGTTTCGCGTCTTTTGCGAGTGCAGGTTGAGCAGGTGGCTCGATTTTTGCTTGGGGTTGATTGACAGACTGGGGTTCAGCCGGAGCAGGTTTTTGTACTTCTTGAGTCTCTGTCTCTGTGACTAACGGCTTCTTGGCTTCTGCAACATCTGGTGAAATTTCCGTTGGCTGAGATTCTGCGCCTGTCGCTGTTTGAGCATTAGGCGGTGGAAG
>CAKZMA010001411.1 GCA_937127375.1 uncultured Coleofasciculus sp.
TGTTGGGTTCTACCTGTCTAAGATGAAAATTAGTGTAATCCTCTTTCTTAGTTTAATATAGTAAGATTTGAAGATTTGCGATAAGGTTCGTCAAAGCGCGATCGCATCGAACGAACGCTCCCACGAGTCAGACTCACCAGTCGGGGCGCTAGATCAGGGCACGATAATATCGTGCCCCTACCGGATCAATTCGCTCGTAGGGGCATGGCATTGCCATGCCCTATTTAATTAGGTGGACTTACGCACCTACACCCTATATATGGATTAAGGTGCGTTACGCTACTTATTCAGTTGGAGGTCATCGGGTAGTTCAAGGGTGATTTATATGATTTAAGCTCCACGACCGGGTTCTTCACTGAGTTTATCGAAATAGGTGATACTTGTTTTTGCCCAAACACTTTCTTCTAGGTAGTGTTTAGCAACTTCTCCAAGAGCTGCTTTTATAGCTTGGAGGTGGCGTTCGGGATTAAGAAGTTGTTGGCGGAGAGTTGCCAACCTATGAGTTTTGGATTGTTGAATTTCGGTGAATTCTGTGTCGATGATAGGGAAGGCTTCGGCTTCGGTGGTGACGTGGGGATGCTGTGTTTTGAGTTGAGTTAGGAGAGTTTTCCAGTCAGCGATCATCGCACTTTGCACATCTGGCTCAAAAGTGTGGTTATGCTGGTCTTTTATAACCGTCCCCTTGTTTTGATCAATGAGTTGGAAGTCGTGGGCATGAGAAAAGTCGTATTTCGGTTGATCTGCCATGCGTTGTATACTTTCAGCGATTTGGTCTATTTTATCAATAACATCAGCAGACGAAGGTTGAGAAGTTTGCTCACTCACAATCACCAGTGCCTGCTCTTGATGTTGAATGGCTTGCTGCCAAATTTCGTAGTTATAGAATTTGCAGTTCTCTTGGATAGCGAGGATGGCGATGAGGGCATATTTACCGGATTCGGTAGGGAGGAGAGCGCGGAGGTTAGGGAGGATGTGGGCAGCACGATCTTTCTGGAAGCCTCCTAAGATACCTGCAATATTACTCCGTTGTCCCACGTATGGCTCATTCTCAAGAATGTCAAGAAAATATGGAATTGCCGACTCTGCTTGCATTTTTCCTAGTATTTTAATTGCTTCTGTTTTACGATCTAAATCAGGTTTTTTAAGAAGATAAATTAGATCTGGAATTACGCTATTCTCACCAATTTTACCCAAGGTGAAAATAGCTTTTTCCTTAAGGTAACCATTTGAGTTTGCTAAAAAACGATGTAATTCTGGTATAGCTTTCTTGCTACCGATTCTTCCCAAGGTATCTAATACAGACCAGCATTCGTCATCAGATGTTGTTGAAATGCATTGAAGATAACTAATCAATTCAGGAACAACAGTCTCATCCGCTATAAAACCAAGTGTATAGGCTGCTTTACTACGAATATTACTGCTGCAATCTCGCAATCTATCGACAAGACCTATGACCGCATCTTTATCTCCCATTTCATCTAATCCATCTATGGCACACCAACGTACCTCTTCATCTGGGTGTTCAAGAAGGGAAAGTAAACCGATGAGAGCTTGCTTCCCTCCTATGCTAGCCAATGCGCTAGATCCAAATTGACGTAATTCGTGAACTCTATCAACGTTATTGCTTGGATTCTTCAGAAACTCAACTAAGTCTGGTATTGCAGTCTCATCACAAATTTTACCCAAGGCTATAACGGCACTTTTCCGAACATCATCACTGGGGTCTTTCAATAGTCTGATTAATCCTTGAGTAGCACTGCGATCACCAATACTTACTAAAATATCTGCTACACACCAACGCACGTCATGATCTATATGATTAATAAGATTAAGTAGCCGTGGAATAGCTTTTTGACCTACTAAAATTCTTGATTCGCCACTTAAACGATGAAATTCGGAAGCAGCCATCCAACGTGATTCATTCTCGATCAGTGAACATAGTTCTATGATTTTCTCATCCGAGAGCAATTTAGGTTTCATTCTTTCCTGAACCCTCTTCTCCCGAAAATAATCCGATTTCCTTTTTGATAAGGAAGTAGTCGATTGGACTTGCTGTAAAAGCTCTCCTTTCAACCAGTCCGGTACATCCAACGCCTCCACATACCCAACCGTCTGCTCCTGAAACTCTAACTTTACCTCCCCCGCTAACCGCGCACCCAACCCCCAATCCACATCCAATGCCAATTGCACCACCTGCACCGCCCGCCTATCCTCCACCAGCGCCAACATCAACGCGATTGGCTCTGTCCATTTCAGATAGTTAAGATACTCCTGCTTCAGCACCCCATCACTCAACATTGGCAACCGTGCCAACAATGCCTCGGCTGCATAATATTCCTGAATCAGTTGATGGCGAAACTCTAACTCC
>CAKZMA010001412.1 GCA_937127375.1 uncultured Coleofasciculus sp.
AAGGGGGAGACCAAAGGATGCTTCGCTTTTTGTTCCATGGGGGATTTAGGGGGATATAAACTGTGAAGCACTGCTAACATCCATAACGAAAGTCAATCGGGGAAAGACTTTAAGCTTAAGTTGACACCCATGACTGACGTGCGCCCTTTACCAATATGCGCCCTTTACCAATGTGTGCCCTTCGCCGACGTGCGCCTGATTTAACGTAATTTAGAAGTAACATAAATCACCAATCCCCCCGTAGCTACTAACGTTAACCCGGCTGGTATCAGCGGTATCCACCCATTAACATTAACAAAAATAATATAAACTATCCCGTACAAAATACAGCAAGACATCCCCCCGGCAACGACAATATACAAAGGTCGCTGAAATTGCCACACAATTCCACCTGCAATCAAAGACCATACCCCAATCCAGAGCCAATCTCCCCACCGAGGTAGCCACCAAATTAAAGCCCGTCCATCCAAAACAGTACTAATTATTTGACTTGCCCTTTGTGCCTGAATGACAACTCCAGCCATCTCCCCGTAAGGGGTAAAGAAATAATCATCAGCACTAATTCTGGCAGTAACGCCAATTAAAATAATTCGGTCTTTTATATCTGTTTCAGAAATCTGATTCTCTAGAACCTGTCTTAACCTAACTCGTGGGGCAAATTCACTCGGATTGCCATTCACTAAACGGTAATTCAGTAACGTTTGGTATGTCACATCGGCATCAGATTCCCCTTGATACCCCCCAGAAAACGCACTTAAACTCTGAAATAGGGTGTTGCTAAATTGCAACGGTTGTAAATAATATCCCTCGGTTGAAAACGGTGGTTTGTAAACCTTCCCCTCAGCTTCAAGGTAACGACGAGCAATAACTAGACTCAATGCATCAATTGTGGGACAATACTCATCTGACGCCTGAACCAACAAATGACGACGCACAATTGAATCCCTATCTTGAATCAAATCACTAAAGCCAACCCGTTCAGGTATTGCTGATGAAGAAATGTCTGGCGGCGGTTTTATTCCCTTATAGTTCCTGTACCCTAATTTACAGACAGTAATCAAACGATGATTTTCTCGCAGACGAGTTGCTAAAGCGGCTAAATTAGGGTCAGTCTTAAAATCTCGATAAATATCTAAACCAATCAGTCTGGGTTGGTATGGTTCCAGTTTCTCCAAAAGTTGATTTAGCGCTAAATCAGGTACAGTTCCATACCCTGGTGGGTAATTTTGAATTAACCATTCAATATCATCATCCGTAACTTCCACAATCAGAAACCGCTTATCTATCGGTTCACTGGGTCGCTGACGCATTAAGTAGTCATACGCCAGCAGTTCTAGAGGCTGCAATACGCCTGAAAAACGTACCCCAATCACCAAAAATGACGCCGCCATACTGCTCAAAAATACTGTTAATAATTTTGGTTTACGCAGCGGAAATTTACGGCTCGTGATAATATAATTATGCTGAATTTGCGTAGGTTTAGGTTCTTTTTTTCGGGCTTGCTTTAACCACTGTTCTGATGCTTCTAAATCCTTCCCTCGTAACAAAAAACTGGGTTCCCGCCCTTCTCTATCCCACTCCATCGCCCTTGTCAGTAAACGAGTATGCACCCGCAAATGGTCTCTGTCGGTATCCAGAGTTCTTACCAATTGATTAAAATTTGCCCAAAAATCCTGCTCATTTTGATTAAAATTAATCCGTTGTACTTTAGCTAATTCTGGGTGCAATGTCGCCGAATTAATCGGTCGATACAGCACCGTTACCACCCGTTTATTCAACTTCGCTGCATATTCAACTTCATCCGCACAGTACGGGGAATCCACTGACTGAGGTGAAAGAATAAATAAAAAGTTATCAGAAACTTCAATTCCCCGATAAATCTCTAGCTGAAACTCCGTCCCCGACGCAATACTTTCCTGGTCAAACCACGTCGTTTTACCCTGCATCTGTAAGGCATCATTTAACTGACGCGCAAAATCCGAATCCGCACGAGAATAGGAAATAAATACATCCAGAGAACTCGCAGGCGGTTGTCGCAGACTTTCACTGATAAATTCCTCCTGTAACCGCGTCGGTGGATAGGATGTTCTCTGCTTTGCTACCTTCAACCAAGCTTCGGCATGACGCAGATTATATCCACGTAGTAAAATACTGGAGTTACGATGTTGGCGTTCCCATTTTAGCGCCTTGGTCAGCAATATTTTATGTTCGTTATAGTATGCAGCATCCTGCTGTATAATTTTTAGCAGTTGACTTTCATCAAGACGATAATCCTCTTCTTTGACATTATCAGTTAAATCGATATACTGTAAATCCCGCAACAAATTTGGCATCTGTTCCAGTGGAGTTTCTCGGACTAGCACAGGAATAATCCGCTTATTGAGGGATAAAGCATACTGCCATTCCTGCTGACAGTAGTATGACTGTAGAGAGTCGGGCGAGAGTAAATAAACCACATTATCTGCTTGTTCAATTCCCCGCTGAATCGCCGCCGCAAATACTTCCCCCGTTTGAATATCACTTTGATTCGTCCAAACCGTAATACATTCTCGCCGCAAACTGTTGCGAATTTTCACCATGACTTCTTTGTCCTCTACCGCATAAGAGAGGAACACCTGAGTCATTAAGTTTTGAGCATTTTTAATACTTTCAGTAATAAATTCACAATGCAAATCTGTCGGTACACAAGGCGGTTGTTCATCCTTAAATCTAGTTTTCAACCATTGTTCTGCTTCTAGTTGTTCTTGCCCAATTAATAAATAGCGAGACGACTGATGATGCCTATCCCACGCTAGGGCTTGGGCAAGAAAATAAGTATGCTGATGCACATAATCTTGATGTCGCTCAAAAACGTCCAGCAATCCTGTTAGTGACTGTTCAAAATCATCAATTCCCTCGCGAAAATAAACCCAGTTAATCTTGCCAATCTCTGGGTGCATGTTAGGAAAGCTGGAATGTAATCCCTTAGCTTGATAAGCCTCCCATTCTTCATCTGTCCCCTGTGGATAGCGCTGTTGCCAGGTTTCTCGACTAATTTGTTCAACATGCAACAAGGGAATTATCCGTTTATTGCGTTGAACAGCTAACTCTATTTCTTTGCGGCAATAAGGTGAGTTAACGGAATGGGGAGCAATAATAAAGATAAAGTTATGGGACGTTTCTATACCATCATCTATTTGATTCTGAAAATCTACTCCCAGAGGAATATCATTTTGGTCAAACCAAACCTTCCGCCCCTGCTGTTGTAATCGTTGATAAAGTTTTATAGCAAAGGCTTTACTATCTGCCCGTCCGTAGGAAATAAACGCATCCTGGAAGCCGTTCATGATATCAACTTTGATCGCATCGTTATGGCTTATGGGGGAAGGGGTAGAAGGGTAGTTCTAGAAACCTGCGTCGGGGCGGGTTTAGTCACATCTTTTGTGCAACCGAAAAGTTGTAGAGACGTTGCATGCAACGTCTCTACGCTCATCGTTGCGCCACATACCGTGAAAACTAACCGCTATCATCAATGCAATACTCTAACTAGCTCCTTAACTTTAGCCGCCTGCCGATCCTTGAATTGCTCAGGGAAACTTAATTCTAGCGCGATTTTATTCGGCGAAGAACTACTGCTATCCCCCGGAACCAGAATTTCTAATGAGAGAATTTGGGTTAAAAATCGCTCCCGTGATTGGCTAATGGCGTCTTGACTTAACAGCAAGCCCACTAAGGGTTTTTCTTGCTGCATTTTCTTTAAATTATCAGGCTTAAGTAATTTAGCATTCGATGTAATAGAATCATCGAGTTCTAATCGCAAACTTG
>CAKZMA010001413.1 GCA_937127375.1 uncultured Coleofasciculus sp.
CAAGGGGCGCAGTTAAAAGGGGTAGGCTTCAATAGGGCTAATTTGACTAAGGCGAATCTGGAGGGGGCAAACTTGACTAATGCTAAACTCGCGATCGCAGACCTAACCAATGCCCAATTGACGGGGGCGATTCTCCACTCCGCTTACCTGCACAGTGCCATGCTAACCCATGCTAATTTAAGTGGTGTGGATTTACAGGAGGCGCAACTGCGAGAGGCGAATTTAAGTAATGTTACATTGGTTGGTGCAACCTTAGAAGATGCTAGCCTGATTCGTTCCACGTTAACTGAAGCTAATTTAACCTATACCAATCTAACCCGATGCGATTTACGCGGAGCTAACTTAACTGGGGCAGATTTGAGTTACGCCAACCTAACCCAAGCCGATTTCGCCCAAGCCGCATTGATTGATGTTACCTTACAGGGAGCCAATCTCAGCGATGCCAACTTCAAAAACGCGATCGGATTTAATCGTTATGCTGTACCTAGAAGTACGCCAGTTCCGTAATCAAATTGTTACTTGATACTATTCTGAAGGAGCTGAGACTACATAGAGATGATACTTTTCATACTCGTCTATACTTTCGGTAAATTCAGCTTCTTTAAAAATCCTAAGGCTAGGCTTGATCGCTTGGATTTCTTCCTCATCTAGAGGAGAATTCATGATTAAGAGTATTGATTGATTATGACGTCGATTAAGTTCACCCACCTGAGCAAGAATTTCCTTAGTAGTCATTCCTCTAATGTTGTTTTTCCAAACAACAAAACTACCAAATGAATTTTTCTGGGGATAGTAGATTTCTCTATTCAGTAATCCCGCAATAGGTACACTTGTCTGCATACTATACCCAACAATGATTAGCTTATTTAATCGGTGATCTTGAGCAATATAGCTTGCTGTTGCTTTGCTGGCTGAAAAAGGATATATTAGATCACGAATAAAAAAAGGCACACCAATTGCTAAATGAACACACATTAATAGACTTATTAAACTACGTCTGTGGCGCTTGATTAAATCAATAGTCTTATTTTTAAACACATTTTTAGTTTTTAAAATGTCATATTCTTTATTCCTGTTGCTTGATATCCACAAACAAGCAATTAATAGCATGAATAAATTACCATGATGTCTAATAGCTCCCAGGTATTTTGTATAAGAAAACAGTAATATAAAACAAGTTCCGACAATGTACAAGAATAAAGATTTTTTATCTCTTGAAACTAAGATAACTGCAATTGTTATTAATAAAAAACAAGTAAAAAGAGTAAATCCCCAGTTAGTTGACAGGGGTGTATACCCCAATGCCAAAAGATAGCCTTTCAATACGTTATTAGCTGTTTCGGTCAATCTTTCTATATCTAGAGTTGTATGCCAATCTACGCCATGCCGTCGGTCTGGGGGAGGAAGAACTTGAATAATTGCTCCACCAATACCTGTTAAAAATATCACTATACTAATAACTATTTCTTTCCTTTTATTAGCTAAAATGCTGTTAATATTTCCCTCTACAATAATTTCAAATACTAAGGTTGCACCTATTGCAATTGCGATCATAGTGCCGTATATATTCGTATTTGCCATTAATGCAAGGATACTTGTAAGAAGTATATAATTACGATTACACCTTGTAAATAAGGCACAAAACGTAAAAAGTAGCAAAATTCCTATAGCATAATTTCTACTAATTATAGAGTATTCATAAAAAGTAAAATATCCAAAAGAAAACATTATTTTTTGGAGTTTAGTAAATGGTGAGAATCGAACAAATACATAAACTATTGAAGTGGCAATTATTAAATGGTATATCTGCATCCAAAATGGATTACCTGTAAATCGAGTAATAATATAAAGACCTAGATGCCAAAGACCAGGATGTCCTTCATACCTTAAATTTTCAAACAAATTAATGATTGAGGAGCTATCTCTGGCAATTAACCATGCTTGCAGCTCATCTCGCCACATTTCATGATTAAGTATACCGATAAAACTGATGCCAAAGAAAGCCAAAACTAGTAAATTTACGAAATTATTTTTTCTCCAAGAGATTGTCGTAGTAAAATTACGGTTAGCCGGATGAATATTTGACATGATGATTCAATTAAATTTATCCTTGAGAGAAAATTGTATCCCTGAATACAAATTAAGAGGGATGACGCCAGAAACAAAAATGGCCATTAACTAAGTTAGCTGCAATACAGATTATAACTTATAACTGCCTATTTTATCCTTTTGTATCATAAAAGCTTCAATCTTGTAATAAATGTAATTTTTCGGTTTTCATCTGAGTCAAATTACTATCTTTACATGTGACACGCGAGGAACAAGTTAGTTTGTAGGAAGGGGTTTGATCAGAAACATTACTCTCTCCAATGTTTGATCCCGACTAATATCGGATTTCCTGTTTGCGATAGGCCCCATAAGTTTGAGTTGCTTCTGCTTTCACGCCGTTGGCAACAATCCCTAAAACAGACGCTCTAGCAATCTTTAATCCATCAAAAGCTTTAATCACCAAAGAACGGTCTGTTTTCTCAACTCCCACAACCAGAAGGGTGGCATCAGCCTTGGCAGCGAGCAGATTTCCATCCCCCAAGCCCAGAAGCGGGGGGGTATCGTAGATCACTAGGTCAAACTGAGCTGTCACTTGATCCATGATGTACTGCATCTTATCAGAGGAAAGGAGCTTGATGGGGTCAGATAAACTCTGACCCGCCGTCAAAACGAACAAGTTCTCGTCCAGAGAAGATTTTTGTATAGCATCCTGAAGCGTTAAGTCTGTCGCAATGATATCGCTGAGTCCCTGGGTATTTAGTAAGTCTAATCGACTGTGAAGCTGAGGACTGCGTAAATCAGTGTCTACAAGTAAAACGCGCTTGCCAATGGTGGCGGCGGTTTGAGCCAGGTACAAAGCCACCGTTGTTTTGCCATCGCCGGGTACAGCAGAGCTAATTGCCAGTGATTGGAGAGACTTCTTAGCACTCAGCAGACGAATATTGGTATAGAGGGAACGGAAGGCTTCCATAAAGGGTGAAGTGCCATACTCTGTGGGGCGATTGCGGGAAAACCAATGACGCTCTGGTTTGGGCGCAGATTTGGCAACTTGGGCAATAATAGCCAGTTGACTGGGTTGCTTAGAGAGTTTGTTAAATTGTTTGGTCAACGGAATCACCCCCAAAATCGGCAGTTTTGTTGAGCCTTTGATGTCCTCAGGGGTGTGGAATACCGTATGGAAAATCTCGACCAGAAAACCGACACCGATACTCAGGAAGACACTTAAAATTACCGCGATAGCCAGGGGACGTTTCAGGGAGTGCGGTTCGACAGGTACTGGCACACCATTCGCATTGTCCCAGATTTCCGGGGGGTTAATTAATTCCCAGGGAATTTCTTGCTGAGCCGCATCTAGTTTTAAGGTTTCTCGTTTTGAAAGAAATTCCTTCAGGTTATCCGTCGCCACACTAAGTTTCCTATCTAAGTCACCAACCTGTCGGGTTACCGTAGGCAACTGCTCAAGCTGTTGATTAATCTGATTTTCCGTTTGCAGA
>CAKZMA010001414.1 GCA_937127375.1 uncultured Coleofasciculus sp.
CTTAATACAGACAGACAGATCCCCGACTTCTTGGAGAAGTCGGGGATCTTGCTTAGACAACAGTTGTTCTTTTCGACTCTAAGGATGCCAATTGCTGTTCGAGTTCGGTGATGCGATCGCGTAACACCTGCCAATAGCACTTGATCGGGTCGTCGTTTAAGGTTCTGCTACTATCAGATTTCTATTTTTCCGCAAGTCCCTAGGTGAGTAGCGACGCGGTAATACTGAGTTCTATCCGAATATAGGCGATCAACTGGCTGACTGACAAAAGCAGTCTGTGCAAGTCAGGACAAGAAAGGGTTTGAGCGCTTAGAGTTTCAACGACCATCCCGGCTAGGGAATTGAACTAACTTTCGTGCTTAGAGTGGATTGTAAAGAAGCATTCAATTTGTCACTTGGCAATCGCTTCTGCATTTTGAGTGATATGTTGTCAAATGATACTAAGGCGTAAAGACGACACATAATTTGTCAAGACGACACTAATCTGACAACGGTGACAAATAATCTGTCAATCGACACCTAGTTTAAGCCGATGAGCGGATTTGAACCGCTGACCGTTCGATTACGAATCGAATGCTCTACCACTGAGCTACACCGGCATCACTTGACTACTATAGCAAGCTTTAGCGCCAATAACGGCATCTTTTTTCTTCTATGGCATGAACCCTGTGAGCCAATCACTCCAAAGATACCTTTGTTTATATTAAAGCAAGGTTTCGCATATTTTACTGCCCAAGGTGGGGATAGGCATGTCACCATTAAGCTAGAGAGGTATGATCAACGAAACTCATGACCCATTCAACCCCAAACAATCGCCAGCCCCAGTCAAAACCCAAATCGCGACAGATGAGTCCGGAAAAATACGCTCGACTGAAAGCTGAGGCAAAAGCGCCCTACCGAGGACTGAGAAAATTTATCTATGTGGCATTTGCAGCCTCTGGCTTTATTGGAGGACTTGTTTTCCTGGCACAGTTAATTGCAGGTCGAGAAGTGGCGACAGCATTTCCCAATCTGGCGCTACAAGCTGGCATCGTCGCCCTAATGATTTGGCTATTTCGCCTAGAACAACGGGCAGAGCGTAAGCCATAGGTTAAGATTGGCTTGAACTCGACAGATATCTGAATTAGGCAACAGCCAACCTGCCTCTTTTAATCTCCAGGTAAAATTTCTAACGCTGTAGAGTTCATCCGAAACGATAGACCAATCCGAATGTTAAAGTTCCCATCAATGGGTATTAGGTTGTTTAGGAATTGTCGGCTCGTTTTATGGAAATCGAACAACGATTGGGTCTATACCAGGTTTTCCTGAAGCTATACGAGTATCATCGGGGTCTACTCGATGAAATCCTCCAGCTTGAAAAAACGGGACATAAAACGTTCTCGAGTCGAACAGTTCGCTTTGTCACGGGTATTGTTCAAAGTCAGCGACCTTGTCTGATGACCAATCTGGTAGAGGGAAAAACCCAAACCCTGTTTCAGCCTCAGGGAATTTGGACTATCGGTCGCGATCGCCAATTAGCCATATCGATTCCAGATCCCCACTTATCCCGTCATCATGCGGCGATTTACTATCTGCCAAACAAAGGATATTACCTCGTCGATTTTAAAAGCACGAATGGCACCTATGTCAACGGTGAACCTGTCCACGGGCATATATCGCTTAAGGATGGCGATTGCATTCGACTCAGTACCCTTGCATTTTACTTTTTCCTCTGCAACGACACCCAAAAGCTCAACCCCGCCTCTCCAGAAATTATCGCCAAACTGAAAGCCTCCAAAGCGTCTTCCTCTGTAGAAGCTTCCTCATCCTCAAAACGAAAAGCCCCAGATGAAGATTTGGAGTTACCTGCAAAAGCCAAAGCCTCTGAAGGGGACTATCACAAAGGGACATCACAATTTTTGCAAGAACTATCGAAGTTAGAAGAATTATCTGGAGAACCCGCTTTACCTAAATTAAATTCCCATCAACGCGCAGAAATTTTAGACCGATTTTTCAGTCGGCAAATTCCCAATCCCTAAGTAGGGCTTGCCGAATACATGTTGTGATGAGGATAGGAAACGGGGAACAGGGAACGGGAAAGATTGGAGTACGAGCGAAACGTTCATTTTAGCTGTGCCACGCCAGTAGGGTGCGTTACGCTTCGCTAACGCACCCTTGATCAAGGTTTTGAGGGATTCAGCTTAATCTTCCTCAAAATTTTCTTGTTCTTCCTCTTGCTCCTCGTTTTCGTCGGGGTTGATGGAATTCGCTGACACCATAGCTCCCATATCAAGCTGTTCGCGCACTTGTTGTTCAATAGTCGCGGCAATTTCAGGATTCTCTTCAATATACCTGACACTATTGTCACGACCTTGGGCAATATTTTCGCCGTTGTAGCTATACCAAGCTCCCTTGCGGTTAATCACCCCGGTTTGTTCAGCCAAGTCAACTAAACATCCTAACCGGGAAATCCCATGTCCGAAGATAATGTCAAACTCAGCAATTCGGAAGGGTGGTGCAACTTTATTCTTTGCTACCTTGACCTTAGCGCGAATTCCATATTCCCCTTCGCTGGCTTTCTTGAGCGTTTGAATCCGGCGAATGTCTAAGCGGACTGAACAATAAAACTTTAGAGCATTACCGCCTGTTGTGACTTCTGGAGAGCCGTAGGTGATACCAATTTTTTGTCGCAACTGATTGAGGAAAATGACGGTGCAGCCTGATTTGCCAATATTTCCAGCAATTTTGCGTAGCGCCTTACTCATCAAACGCGCCTGTAATCCCACTTGGGTATCGCCCATTTCACCTTCAATTTCTGCACGAGGCACCAAGGCGGCTACCGAGTCAATCACAACAATATCCACAGCCGCCGATCGCACTAGCTGATCGACGATTTCCAGAGCGGATTCACCACTATCCGGTTGAGATACTAAAAGGTTAGCAATGTCAACCCCTAACGCTGATGAGTAGGTAGGGTCGAGAGCATGTTCAGCGTCTACAAATGCGGCTACTCCACCAGACTTTTGCACTTCTGCGACGGCGTGCAAGGCGAGAGTCGTCTTTCCAGAACTTTCTGGTCCGTAAATCTCGATAACCCGTCCTTTGGGCAAGCCACCACCCAAGGCTAAATCTAGAGTAATTGCACCACTGGAGATGGTTTCCACCTTCATACGGGTGGCATCTCCCAAGCGCATAATCGAACCTTTGCCAAAGGTACGCTCAATCTGGTTGAGTACCAAGTTCAGGGCTTTTTCCTTTTCGGGACTGTTGGTGATTTGGGTAGCCATGGATGCCTCAAGAACTGTTATTGAAATGGACTGAGAATTAGTGCAGAAAGTTGGCTCTATTTTAACGCCGACTGCCTTTTGAGATTAATGTGACCTGATTGTTGGAACCAAATCACACAAATGCTAATTTGTCAATGCCAGGAAATTTTTCATCAACGCCAAAATTTTGCCAAACTGTTACTGTGTTTTGATCCCAACTCTTGGACTGGAGAGAGACATTTGACAGCATTTCCTCTCCCCTAGTATAGAACACAGGTACTACTATAGCACTGTTGG
>CAKZMA010001415.1 GCA_937127375.1 uncultured Coleofasciculus sp.
CAGCGAAGTGGATCACAGGTCACTACTCAGAAGTCAACGCCTCACGGATGGGTACTAGGACATCGGTCAAGAAACCAGGTTTCTTGGGGTGAAAGCTTGATATTTCGTGGTTATCCTCATGAGAAACCCGGTTTCTCGGAATACTAAGGCCAGTGTCTAAGAGGTTTGCCATCCTCATCTGACTCAGAATAATTAATGGTACAAATTTTTTAGACTCCCACCATCTACTATTGTAGTGAATTTGACCTCAACTACCCAGCATCGCCCTGGGGGACAGCCTGAAGTGGGGGTTTGGTCACCAAACCCCTACTGCACTATCCTGATTCAATGAATCTATCGAGCCAACTCTGATCATGTCTCAACCGCAAAAACTTTACGAAGGCAAAGCCAAAATCCTTTATCCGACGGAAGATCCAGAGATTCTCCTAAGCATCTACAAAGATGATGCGACTGCCTTTAATGCCCAAAAGCGAGGTCAAATCGTCGGTAAAGGCGAAATGAATTGCGCGATCGCGGCTCACTTGTTTAAGTTTCTGGAATCTCAAGGCATTCGTACCCATTTCATCGACTGTCCCACCCCCAACCAGATGCGCGTCAAGCGGGTGACAATCTTGCCCGTGGAAGTTGTAGTCAGGAACATTGCCGCAGGGAGTCTGTGTCAACAAACTGGATTAGAGCTGGGCAAAGTCCTGCCCAAACCCTTGGTGGAATTCTACTATAAGAAGGACGAATTAGGAGATCCCTTGCTCACTCGCGATCGCTTATTACTCCTAGAACTGGCAACACCCGACCAACTTAACCAGCTAGAACAACTAGCATTACAAGTTAACCAGAGTCTCACCGCCTTTTTCCAAAGCTGCGGTATTACCCTAGTGGACTTTAAGCTAGAATTCGGCATTGATACCAACCAACAGTTGCTCTTAGCCGATGAAATTAGCCCCGATACCTGTCGTCTGTGGAACCAAGCAGAAACTGATCCCCAACAGCGCGTCATGGACAAAGACCGCTTTCGTCGGGATCTCGGACAGGTTGAACAAGCCTATCAGCAAGTTCTAGAGCGAGTGCTAGCCCAAGACAGCAGAAAGTAGAAGGCAGAGGACAGAAAGCTGTAAAGTTTATGAGGTCTGCTTTTTTCTGTGCTGGTTAACGGGTGGGTATGGGAAGCCAAGCCGTGCTAGGGGGACTTAATGGCTTCAGAGTAAGCGAGGTGATGAAAATCCTGGTATTTTGTCCTTTATCAGTTAAATGATGACATCTTAAGTTTAAAGCAACTCGAGGTCAGCTCCTAAGTCAACTTAATCAAGCTTGTTCAGTAGGCGATCGCTCAACTGAATAACAAGCAGTGAACAACGGATAAAAGCTGATCGCAACCCTTGCAATCAACGTGGTGTGTGGACGTGTCAAAAAATCTGAGGATCATGCGCTTATCTCCTTTATTAACGGCAATTCTCGCTGTAACGGCTAGCATTGGTTTATCCAACTCCCCTAGCCATGGGCAAACGACTGACCAACCTATCCGGGACTTTGAACCTAGTCAACGGGATAGGTTAAGAGAACATGAGAAAACCGGGACGCCAGAACACCCCGACGGAACAACTACTCAAAATTGGCTGAGTGAAGCACTCGATCAAACCGCAGTAGAAACGACTGAATCGGCAACAGACAGTCCTAGAAGTGAGACAGAATCGACCTCCGAGCCAATTCAGGAAAATCCAGCTACTCATCAAATTGAGCTGGGTTCAACGCCATTACCATTGGTCAAACCCACAAATCATGGGGGAGTTCATCACCAAGCTGTTTCTTCTCCTCGGTTCGCTCAAGTCATTGACGAACCTCCAATAGAAACGACCGAATCAGCTACAAATAGTCCTAGAGGTGAGACAGAATCGACCTCCGAGACGATTCAGGAAAATCCAGCTACTCATCAAATTGAGCTGGGTTCAACGCCATTACCATTGGTCAAACCCACAAATCATGGAGGAGTTCATCACCAGGCTATTCATTCTCCTCGATTCGCTCAAGTTATTGACGAAACGACAACAGAAACCAGCGAATTGGCAAAAGATAACCCTAGAAATGAGGCAGAATCAACCACCCCGCCGATTCAGGTCAATTCGACAAAATTAACACCGATTAACCCTACAACCCTAAATCATCTAGCCCTTCATGCCATAGCAACGCCAACGGTGACGCCAACGCCGCCGCTCATTGCCCAAGTTCAAGTTCCCCCAACTGACGCGCCAACGCCGCCCGCCAATCAGCCAGAACCACGAGTCCTGGTCTCAGAAGTCGTCATTGACTTTCAGGATTACACTGGACCCCAAGAGCCACTGGAAAACGAGATTTTTCGAGCGATTAGCACTCGACCCGGATTGGCAACCACGCGCTCTCAGTTACAGCAAGATGTGAATGCCGTCTTTGCCACAGGTTTCTTCAGAAGTGTGGACGTTGTACCCGAAGATACTCCCTTGGGTGTGCGGATTACCTTTGTGGTCGAACCTAACCCCGTACTGCGTCAGGTGGCGGTGAATACGGTTCCCCCAGCAGCCGAAGCGCGGGTTCTACCTCAAGAGGTGGTTGATCAGATATTCCAAGAGCAATATGGTGAGATTCTTAACCTGAATGACCTACAACAAGGCATTCAACGGTTAAACGACTGGTATCAAGAAGAAGGATATGACCTGGCTCAAGTGGTTGATGCCTCAGATGTGAATGATGATGGCATTGTCACCGTGACTGTGGCAGAAGGTGTGATTGAAGAGATTGCCGTCCGCTATCTTGATGAAGAGGGAGAACCCATCCTGAATGACGAAGGTGAGCAAATTCGCTTACTCACGGCAGCGGATGAACCCATTGGCGGGCGTACCCGTCCCTTTATCATCACCAGAGAAATGCAACTCGATGAAGGGGATGTATTTAACCGCCAAATTGCGGAACGGGATTTGCGACGAGTTTTTGGTCTCGGACTTTTTGATGACGTGCGCCTCTCCTTTGCTCCGGGAACTGACCCCCGTCGAGTTGTGGTGGTAGTCGATGTGATTGAGAAAAACACAGGCTCCCTGGCGGCTGGGGCGGGAGTTAGCTCCGCCAGTGGCTTATTTGGTACGGTTAGCTATCAGCAGCAAAACCTTGGTGGCAATAACCAAACCCTCGGAGCAGAATTCCAGGTGGGAGAACGCGCCCTGCTGTTTGACCTTCGCTTTACAGACCCCTGGATTGCTGGTGATCCCTTCCGCACGTCCTATACCGTGAATGCTTTCCGACGCCGCTCGATTTCTCTGATTTTCGACGGCGGTGATCCTGAAGTCGAACTCCCCAATGGCGATCGCCCCCGTGTGGTGCGTACAGGGGGTGGAATTAATTTTACTCGTCCCTTATCCCGCGATCTCTATAGCCGTTCCGAATGGACAGCATCAGCCGGATTTGAATTTCAAAATGTGTCGATTCGAGACTCTGATGGTGACCTGACTGCAGAGGATGAACTCGGAAACGATTTAAGCTTCAGTGGTGACGGGAAAGATGACCTGTTTACCCTGCAACTGGGGGCGGTGCGCGATCGCCGAAATAATCCCCTACGACCCACCAGTGGCTCTCTGCTCAGATTCGGTGTTGAACAGACGATTCCGATTGGTCAAGGGAGTATCTTTCTCAGTCGCCTACGCGGGAGTTACAGTTACTATCTCCCCGTAGAATTTACCAATTTTAGCGAAGGAGCCGAAGCCCTCGCCTTTAACGTGCAAGCTGGAACCGCGCTCGGAGACTTACCCCCCTACGAAGCCTTTTCTCTGGGTGGTAGTAACTCAGTGCGCGGTTACGATGAGGGAGAAGTGGGTTCAGGTCGCAGCTTTATTCAAGCCACTGCAGAATACCGTTTTCCGATTTTCTCTGTAGTCGGCGGTGCTTTATTTGTTGACTTTGCCAGCGATTTAGGTACAGGTGATGATGTACCCGGTGAACCTGCTGTAGTTCGCGATAAACCCGGCACCGGCGTTGGTGTCGGGATTGGTATCCGAGTCCAATCTCCCCTGGGTCCGATTCGTGTGGATTATGGGTTTAATGATGAAGGAGACAGCCGTCTCCATTTCGGTATTGGAGAACGCTTTTAATGAACTAGTTTTTACTCTCTTAGTCGGGGCGGGTTTAGTTGTATCTGGGTTAGATAAGAAACGATAGTAGTGAAACCCGCCCCTACACAAAACTGTCTCACTTTCCCAAACAACAGTTCCCCCATGACGAATGACGAATGACGAATGACATAAGACGAATGACAAATGACAAACTATACCTTGGGTGCTAATTTTGAACGATCAGGTATCGGATTGCACAGTGGGATCACTACCACTGTTCGCGTCTTGCCTGCTGTAGCCCGGACGGGACGTTATTTTGTCCGAGTTGACCTGCCAGGGATGCCTGTGATTCCAGCGCGAGTGGAGGCTGTCTCTACTACGATGCTTTCGACTCAGTTGAGGGCAGGAAACGGTGAGAATTCTGCCAATTTCTCCGACTCAGAGGTAACAGTAGGGACAGTAGAACACCTACTCGCCGCCCTCGCCGGGAGTGGAGTGGACGATGCTTGTATTGAAATTGACGGATCAGAACTTCCCCTGTTGGATGGTTCGGCGCTGGCTTGGGTGAAAGCCATTCAGGAGGTAGGGATTGTGGAGAGTGAACTTCCCCAAAACTCGTCTAATCTATCTCCTCTGGCTTCCCCGATGTTTGTTGGGGAACCCATCTGGGTTTGTCGAGACGATGTCTTTGTCGCCGCCTTACCCGCACCGATGACTCGATTTACCTACGGCATTGATTTTGAGAACCCAGCCATCGGCAATCAATGGTATAGCTGGACACCGGAACAGGAGCATTTTGCTGACGCGATCGCACCAGCACGAACCTTTGGTTTAGCCAATCAGGTTGACCAATTACGCGATCGCGGTTTAATTAAAGGCGGTAGCTTGGAAAATGCCTTAGTTTGCGGTGATCAAGGATGGTTGAATCCTCCCTTGCGATTTTCAAATGAGCCAGTGCGTCATAAACTTTTAGATTTAGTAGGGGATTTGAGTTTATTGGGGAAATTTCCTGTCGCTCACTTCCTCGCCTACAAAGCCAGTCACAATCTGCATATTCAATTGGCGAGATTACTGGCTCGACAAATCGGCGCTTGGGATGTCAGTCGTCAATCATCAGCCGTCATTGGCAATTGATCACAACTGGCAACTCAACTGAACACTAGCTCATCCAAGTTCCTTGTGCAGCACGGGAAAATAAGTGATCAGTATTCAATCAGCTTGAACTCTGGATGAGTTGACCGATTCACTTAACTGATCACTGCTCCCTGCTCATCGGTACTCATTTTTACCCTAATTTACTCATGTCTACCTTGATTGACGTTAACACTCACGATGATTCCACTGATAATGCCAACCCCACTCAGTCTGAGTCATCAACCAAAACAGTTTTCACGGTTGAAGACATTCATAAAATCCTCCCCCATCGTTATCCGTTTGCCTTAGTTGACCGCATTATTGAATATGTTCCGGGAAAGCTAGCGGTTGGTATCAAGAATGTCACGTTTAATGAACCCTATTTCCAAGGACATTTTCCAGGACGCCCGATGATGCCGGGAGTGATGATTGTCGAAGCAATGGCTCAAGTTGGTGGCATTGTTTTGAAACAGATGGCTGATGTAGATGACGCTTTATTTGTTTTTGCCGGAATTGACAAAGTTCGCTTTCGTCGTCCTGTCGTACCTGGCGATCAACTGATCATGACAACGGAACTCGTCTCCGTCAAACGCCGTCGTTTTGGAAAGATGCAAGCTCGTGCAGTCGTTGACGATCAGCGAGTTGCAGAAGGGGAATTGATGTTTTCTCTAGTCGAATAAATCCCACAGGCGCTATCCCGAATTAGGGTTAGCGCTCCCGGATTCCTTATCCTGTCGCACTTAAAAATAGAGAGACGTCGGTATAAATGATTATACCTGAAATTTCTGCGATCGCTTACCCTTACATTTAATCCTACGACTCACCCAAATTTAGTATGTCCGCTTGAATACCCATAATTAGTACTGACGCTCCAGACGCGGATAAATTATTATCATGGGTGATTTGCCGTGATATGACCAATGACAAATGACAAATGACAAACCTCACCTACTTACCAGCCTGTTCACCACTCAAATAGGATCGCTATATGGCAACAACACTGATTCATCCTACTGCTGTAATCCACCCTGGTGCCCAACTCCATCCGACAGTTCAAATTGGTGCTTATGCGGTCATTGGCGATAATGTAAAAGTGGGTTCACAGACGAATATTGGGGCGCATGTAGTGCTCGAAGGACCGACTGAAATTGGCGAGAGAAACCAAATCTTTCCTGGGGCTGCTATTGGCTTAGAACCGCAAGATTTAAAATATGATGGCGCACCAAGTTGGGTGAGGATTGGTGATGATAATCGGATTCGGGAATATGTCACCATTAACCGAGCAACGGGTGCAGGAGAAGCCACAGTGATTGGCGATCGCAATTTGTTGATGGCTTATGTTCACGTTGCTCACAATTGCGTGTTAGAAGACTCAGTGATTATCGCCAATGGAGTCGCCTTAGCGGGTCATGTTCATATTGAAACAAAAGCAACCATTGGTGGTGTTTTAGGCATTCATCAATTTGTCCACATTGGGCGTCTGGCAATGGTTGGCGGAATGAGTCGCATTGACCGAGATGTACCCCCTTATATGTTAGTTGAAGGCAACCCCGCACGAGTGCGATCGCTCAATTTAGTTGGTCTCAAAAGAGCGGGAATTAACGGCGAGTCTCTGGGAGACTTAAAAAAGGCATTTCAGACACTCTATCGCTCTGATTACACCTTCAATCAAGCCGTAGAAGAACTGCATCGAATATCTGAGCATGAACAGGTACAGCACCTACGCCTATTCTTAGAGCGATCGCAATTACCTGGGCGGCGTGGTTCGATTCCAGGTCGTCGTTTTCATCATAGTCATGAAACGGAGAAGTGTTAACCCAACTGAATGACCTTACTTTTCATGGAATCGGGAAAACCTCTCTCCAAACCTCTCTCCTACAAGGAGAGAGGCTTTGAATTCTCCCCCTTCCATGCAACAAAAGCGAAGCATCTTTGTAATCAGTGTAACTAACCTATCACTTCCCTCCCCCACTCTCTCCCATAAATCCGTGAAATCAGTGTTTTGACGAATGACTAAAAAAACAATTTTTATCAGTACGGGTGAAGTCTCTGGTGATTTGCAAGGAGCAATGTTAATTGATGCCCTGAAACAGCAAGCCAAGCAACAAGGAATAGATTTAAACATTGTAGCATTAGGCGGCGGAAAAATGGCGCGTGCGGGTGCTACATTATTAGGAAATACGACGGGTATTGGCTCAGTCGGACTATTAGAATCTTTGCCATTTCTTCTGCCAACCTTAACCATCCAGCGTCGCGCCAAACAATACCTTAAGCACAATCCCCCAGATTTGGTAGTCCTGATTGACTATATGGGACCCAATCTCGGTATTGGCAAATTTATTCAGCGTCAGCTTCCCCAAGTTCCTGTGGTGTATTACATCGCCCCCCAAGAATGGGTTTGGTCACTCTCTCCCCGGGATACATCCACAATTGTGGAAATGACGAACAAACTGTTAGCTATATTTCCCGAAGAAGCCCGTTACTTTGAAGAAAAGGGCGCATCCGTTCATTGGGTAGGTCATCCCCTAGTTGATCGCATCCAATCCTATCCTAGTCGTGAGCAAGCTAGAGCGGCGCTAGGGATTAAACCCGATCAAACCGCGATCGCGCTTTTACCCGCCTCCAGACATCAAGAAATCAAATATATGATGCCGATTATCTTTTCCGCCGCCCAGCAGCTTCA
>CAKZMA010001416.1 GCA_937127375.1 uncultured Coleofasciculus sp.
AGAGATTTTAGGCTCATTTCTGACCAAATAGACTGTGCAATCTTGCGCTTAATTTTCTCAACCTCTCGGCTTTTTTCATCCAGACAAGCCAATACGTCTACAGCCATTCCCGGGCGAATCCAAGGGGTACTAAACCGTTCTTTGATATCTTGACTTTTACCACGCAGTCGCATCCTTAACCCCAAATTGGGGTGAGTCAGAGTGATACTACCCTCGGTAAATTCATCGCCTTGACATTCGAGTTCCGATAGAAACCAACCCGACAACAGCACCTTTTTAGGAAATTGATTATCCCACGCTGAACAATTCGGAGAACAGACGTGTTCGAGCTGACGGGACAGTTCAAATGATGCTAATATCCATGCCACTTTATCATTATATTCCGACAAAGAATAGGATGGCATTTTATACTGAGGGTTATCTAATTGTTCGCTGCTAACTGACTTGAGAGGAATCAGCACCCCAGACAAAGGCGGAAGCACTTCACCTAACCAACTCCACAGGGGACGTTGTTCAGTTTGGAGAGGAGATTCAGATGCTCCGCAGTAAAATAAGTTCTTGAGTACTGTTTCTAGCGTCGCCTCAATTTTTGCCATCAGAATATCTCCCCCTTCAGGTTGATGGAGATATTGTTGAAATAGGCTATCGAGGGAACGTAGTTTCTGATAGTCTTCAGGAAATCCGGCTAGAGAATACATCAATGCACCGATAAGAACTTGATCACCGTTTCCTTCACTGAAAAGGGGTTTACGGATAATGGTAGCCGTGTAACTATTGAGCAGAGGTTGAATAATTTGTTGATAAGCTAGATATTCTTTTTGAATGCTAAGCCAAGAAGCAATTTTAAGGAAGCGAGTGGCTTGGTTTTTCGGTTTAACAAAAAAGGTGGCTTGAGCACCTGACTTGCCAGAGGTAAGCACTTTGACGGGTTGGACTTGATCTCCTGTGGGGAAAAGTTCAGCAATGAGTTTCTGTAAGGCTTGACCCCGACTACATCTGTCAATGGGTTTAGCTAGATCGAGTTGTTGAAATAAGTGAGCGCCTGCTGGCGTGTTGGGTTCAACGTGAAATTGGTTTGGGAAGGGAACTTCTTGATAAGAACTGTAGCGAGTTTTTGCCGTTTCTGCTAAATGACGCTCTAGGCTGATGTAATTTAGATTTTCAAGGGAGAATGAACCTGGTTCTGGTGGTTGAATATGATGGGTTTTTTGTTTGTAGAAGCACCAGGATGCTCCAGAGGATAAACCCCGCTCGAGAAGATCTAAATCTTGGATACCTGTATACAAGAATGAGGGAATTTCTGGATATCTTTGAGTCAGCAAATGAATGGCGCGGTATCCCATTTCTGTCCAGTTTTGATCAGAACCCTGACTATAATCAAGTAGGGTAGGCTTCCACTCAAAGTCTACAAGGAATGCAGCTATTTGGGCGCGATCGCCGTCTAGTTCAGCAAAGGGTAATGTAGCACCAATGAGTTCATAACTTGGCATTGTGTTGGGAATCCAAAGCGGTGGGGCTTTGACGTGACAGAAAATTGATAAGCTATTCAAATCTAGGCAAAAGCCCTGCAGGATTTCTTGGAGTTGATTGTCGGAACTTGCATAATCCTCTGACTGAGGACAATAGTATTCGCCAATGCCTTTGCCCAAAACGTTACTCTTTGGTTTCCAGATAGTGTTTTCACAAGTAACATAGTTGTTATAGTCATCAAACACGTATAGGATTGGCTTGATGCCTCCCACGATTATTTTAAGATGTTTTTTTAAGTCTTCTGGTGATAACTGGTTCATGTTGAAAATAACTATTTTTTTTGATTAATTCTCTAACCTCAGGAAATCAAATATTCTGCTTCTCTCCTTTTGCTTGTCGAGTAAGTTTATAATTGCTTTTTGTCCCAGTTCACACCAGTCAAATTTGGCAGGTTTGCACATATCTGGCAAAGGTTGTGAACTGGGATGATTTATGTAATTAATAACTTGGTCAATGTCTTCATCGGTTATAGCAAAATCATCAGGATAATTTTTTCGATTAATGGGTAATTCTCCATTTGTAACTGGTGGATTGCCATCTGTGGAAAACTTGAAAATGTGATCGGCATTCATATCCCGCCCTTGCCAAAGCGCAGGAGCATCACTTGCATGAATGAAGGCAACTGCTACCTTCTTAGGTAATTCTTTACGAGGTATTTTTTTTCCTTCATGGTTCTGAGTTGTGTATGCTTTAGGTTGTCCCCTATCCGAGGAAATGACATAAATTTTAGAGAATTTATTCTGGAGCAGCCTGACCAATTTATTAACCCGTTTTTGTTTCCTATCACTACAAACAATACAGGCTGTAGTTGGAGTGTTTACGGTCATAAAAATTTCTCCTTTTAGGAACCTAAAGATGCGATAACTAGCTGATCTTCATTCATGTAAATGACTCCGGGACTCATAAAACCATTTTCACTCACAAACAGTCTTGACCAAAGTTTTAGAATAGCGTTACTAGTGTTATTGGGCGGTTCAATTGATAGTTGGTCTCTAGACATGATTGAAGATGTAAATTGAGCTAGAGTCCGAGTTTTTGGATTGTCTTTAGCGGGTTCCTTAGCTGACCATTTAAACTGAATGGTTAACTGATTTCCGGGTGGCTCAAAGAATACACGTTCAACTTGGGAATCCTGGGTTAGACCTTGCCGTTCAAATAAGAATTTAAAAACATCATATAACGCCTTAGCCGAAGCTGCTGCATCCTTTGAAACTTGTACGGGAAATATAAAATAACGAGAAGCTTTTTCGCAGCCTTCCCAATCACTGATCCCTTCAATCAGGGGAGTGATATGCTTACAACTCGCTTGATGAGCCATTAACGCGATTAAGTAAGCAGCACCCACAGAAATATGCCGATCGCCTCTCTTACTCCATCCAGAAAAAGTTTCACCGCATAAGGATTTCAGCGACTCGTATAGATTATGGGCAGATTTCGGATTATTCCACCATTCACCAGGGAGATCTATCCCTAATGCCTTATTTACCTCGTCTTTATAGGTGGAGTATTGACAGTCCTTGTCAAAATTATGTTTCATCAAAGAATGGGTCTCCGAAAACCAGCCATTAGTTTTCTCCCATAAGCAATCGAGCGGATGGGGTTCTTGAGGTAGTAAAACTTGTGGAATTATTGGCTTAACGGTTAGAATGATTGAGTTTCCCCTATTGTGAACCCTAGGGTTTTGTTTATTTATTCCTTCGCCAAGGGTATCGTTAATATTATGTTCTAACAGGTAATTTGTTACCATTTTATCGTCAGAATTGCTGAGGTTAAGACGTTGACAAAGAGCCGTCGTGAGTAACCCACGCCCTTGATAAGCACTAGCTTTTTGAGACTTATCTGACGCCGCCACAATAAAACAGCGATCGCGCCTTACCGTTTCTGCCTCAATTTCTTTTAAGAATTCCCCACTATGGCTACAATCGAGCCAGACAATCTGTTGCTGAACCGGACTATTTTGCAACCATTGACGCAACTCTTTCAGGGAAATCCCCCACCGCCCTCTCCTGGGATTGGTGTCACTGGTTGCTAAAAAGCCTTCGGTTTGTCCATTTTGATGCGGCTGTGACAAGCCGATACCCGCAAAAAAAAGCAATCCAGCATCGGGAGTATTGTTTTCTTCCGGTAAGAATAGCTGAGTAATGGCAATCTTCAACTCCTTGGCTGTCACCAACCCTGTACTATCGAATTGGGATGCATCCACATGACGATGGGGAAGTCGCTCCACCTTAAAGCTACCGTAAAGTTCGAGGAGACGAGCGATCGCTTCAGCGTCACTCACGGCGGTTTTCAGATCGGGGGTGTCGCTTGTCGGTGTTTCTTTCAAGCCGGGGTATCGATTAATACCGACTACCAATGCTTGCCGCCTCATATCTGTACAATCAACTAAAATTAATACTTGTTATAGTACCTCAATCAGGCGATGAATGCAGCATCTGATACGTTATTGGCGTTATTGCTGGCTCTAAATAACTTAGAACCTCCCATGAGTGCTGAGGACAACGCTAAATTATTTGAGATTGGCGAACAGCTAGAACTTGACCCGGATGATTGGGAGTTCATTCGAGAGGGATTGATGGCTATCATTGCTAATAATCCCCAACTCGAACAACAGTTTCAAATGAGCTTAAATCAACTCGCTACGCTTGAAGAGGAGATGAAGCCTCAGTTATCACCTACTGAGAAGGAAATCACCCAAGCCTTTGACAGGAGTAGCAGCTGGGAAATACGGGGAGAAGACAAAGCAGAAGTTAAGACAGAGGCGATTGTGAAAATTGCGATCAAAGTGTTAAAAGATGATCAACCGACGAAAACGACTAAAACCCTTAATTGGATTAAACGAGTTGATAAACTTGTGCAGCCAGATTATTAATTTTCCATGACATTGGCTTTAAGTCTCATTTTGTTAGGGTTCCATTTTGGCAAAATGTTCCTGTAGAAACTTATGGCTAAACTTATAACGCCCACCAATTCGTTGTAGAAACATACGTTTTGTGGCGTAATTGAGGAAACGGGTATAGTTCCAGGGAATAGATCCATTACAGACGAGAATAACACGTAGGGTAAAATGTTGAATACAGGCTGTACCTGCTTGGGTCAATCCCCAAAAAAGTCCTAGCACTATTCCTGAGAGAATCAGATGGACAACAGTGGTTGCAGATAGGTCAGAAGATGATAGTTTAACGAACAGGCTCGAAGTGATTATAAAATAGAGTTGTTTACTCAGCAGGAAAGCGAGTAGACCCATGACAGTTCCGCCTACAATCGCAAAGCGTATGGCATTCTTCAATGAGTGCCAAATTCCCTGATTCGGAGTCATCTGAATTTGGATATCCGGTCCCGTCATTTCAAAAACAACAACCAAGATTGGTCCAATAATTACCGGAACAATCCATCCCAGTGGACGCCCAAAAAAATGAGGAAACAGTAGCGCGGTAACGCCCCAGGTGATCAGCCCGATAATTAGTCCAACAACTAGGGATTTTCCTAAATGAAGCCAGGATGTATTTAGCGTTTCAACGGGATTAATTTCTGAGGCTTGTCCAAGGGTTAACCAAGCCCAAATCCCAAAGAAAAACCCGAAATAAACCCCTACGCCTCCGGCGACGATTAATCCTATAAATAGTTCAGTGAAAATCTGCATACTTAGAAAGACACTCAGCCCCACAATCAGTCCTCCAATTAAACCAAAAATTCCTCCCACTCCCAAAGCGTAAATTTGTTTATAAACGGTATTGGGTAACCATCCAGGTTGCATTCGTTCAATTAAAAATTCTGTTCTATACTCAGCCTCTAATCTTTTGGCTAGATAAATCAACCAAAGTTTGATAGTTTTGGGTTCGGGTTCTTTGGCTTGGGCATACCTTGTATATTTCAGCTTACGTGCCAACATCTGTTTGATATAGGCATTAAATAGATACTCCCGATATCTATCGGGTGAATTGCAGTTCTGCCACTCCTCAATTGCTATTGATTCCCATGCAATCGTCATTATTCTTAACATTAATGGCACACGAATTAAATCAACTAGGTCAGGATTCGAGTTAATCGTATCCCACAGTTCTGTCTGCTTTATACTTGCCAAATACCCCTGAACCTGTAGCTTATTCAGGGGTTCTAAAACAATGGCTCCATGCAGATTCAATTGGGTCGAGTGGAGTTGGTATTCTTTGCAGCGACTGCACACAACCAGAGGTAACAGTTGATACTCACTGGCTAAAAACTCATTAATTACCTGTATACACTTCTCTTGCCGTTTTGACTCTAACTCATCGAGACTATCTAACAAAGGTAATAGCTTACTGGCTTTTAGCCACAGTTTAACAGTTTTTGTAGACAAGAATTTATAGCGATCGCTGATTTCATCCACTAGCCAATCAGCAATCTTCTGGTTATTGTATTTCCAAGATGAAAGATTCAGAAACACTGGAATCGGCTCATCCACGTCAGTCTCAGCACGGGTGAGGAGTTCCCTTGCCAGTTCTAACAGGGTTATGGTTTTTCCCGCTCCAGGTTGCCCCAGTATTAATAACTTTCCCCCAATGTCTGACTGTTCAAATACTTCAATTATTTTTGTACCTGACGGGAGCGGTGTAGGTGCATAGTTACCCGTTTTCACCTCCGTATCCCAAGAGCGTTGGACTTGATTAGGTTGCTTGTGTTTATGTAAGGTGATCGGCGTGATATTGGGTAATGATTGAGCGATAATTCCTTCTACTTCCTGCTTGACTTGTTTAAGCAAATTACACCGATTTTGATAGTCCTTTCTGCTGATTTGAGGTACATTCTTTCCCTGCCAAAACCGAATCTGTTCTCCAAAGTGACGGGATAGAGGAATCTGACGTTGCAGCACCCGATGAGTTTCTACTTGCTTTTGCAGAAAATTTGTCAGTGTGCCACTGGTAACCCATTCTCCTGAGGGTTGCTGCTGGGGGTTAAGTCCTTGTAATAATACCTCTGTCAAAACTCCATGCTTACCCGTAGCATAGGCGTTGCGATCATCTCGACAAGCTGCAATTAAACAGCGATCGCCTCCAGAAAGCCAATCCTTCAACTCAGCTTCAGTCAAAAAATTGAGTAACTCCCCGCTATGACAACAATCTAGCCAGACAATCTGCTGTTGCACGGGACTTTCCTGTAAAACTTGACGCAACCAGTTCAGACGAATCCCCCACTTTGTCCTCTGATTGGTATCACTAGTGGCTAAAAAACCCTCAGTTTTTCCATTCTGCTGTTTGCGTAACCCATGTCCGGCAAAGAAAAACAGCGCCACATCGGGGATATGGTGAGGTTCTGGATTGAAAAGTTCCCGAATTGCCGTTGACAACTTCTCTTGACCTACTGTTTCTGTAGTCGCCACCCTGAATTTCTTGTCTTGGATGACTTCGGGTAAGCGCCGGACACTCCACCTTTTTTCGTCTGTGCCGTATTTTTCCAAGAATTGCGCTATAGTCTCAGCATCATTCGCTGGTGCTGATAGATTTGCATACTGCCCAGTCTGTGAATTTTTGAGAAAGGGATAGCGATTGATACCAACCACTAGCGCTTGACGTTTCATGGGCAGAGTGTTGAAAATTAATACTAACTCTTTAGTGTCCCAAGTACGAAAGAGGCGATTCGAGCCGATCTATTTAGAACGACAGACGCCAAATCTTAACGGTCATATCTGCACTGCTACTGACTAGAGTTTGTGCATCAGGGCTGAATGCCAAAGAATAAACTGTATCTGAATGTTCCGTGAGGACACACAACAGTTTTTCGCTGTGTAGATTCCAAATCCTAATGGTCTTAAACAGTTGTGCGATCGCATCTTCTAGTTCCCCTGCTGTCACCGATTTGTTTTGGTCAACCTGCAACGTCCCATCAATCAGGTTTTCGGGAAGACGCCTCACCGTAAAATTGCCGTGAGTTTCTAGCAGATAAGCTAACGCCTCTGCATCAAAAGCCGGGGTTGTCAGATGTTGAGCTTCATTGGTCGGTGAATCTTTCAGGAAGGGGTATCGATTGACACCCACTACCAGCGCGTCCCGGATCATTTACACGCTTGCCTTTTTCGAGTGAATGGGCTTTGATATACAGTATAAAACTTTGGTGAGATAACCAGGATAATCACCTAGCGGGTGTGTCAATGAACCGAGATGCACTAGTCGTGGGTATCAATCGATATCCAGGATTGACAAAGCATACAGGCAATGAGCAACATCTGGAAACTCCTGCCCGTGATGCAGAAGCGATCGCTCAACGCTTGGAAGAATTCGGTGGCTTTCGCGTCCGACGCTTACCAGAATGCAAGATTGAGGGCAAAAGTCAGGTTCACCCCAAGCAGAGTGTAACAGCTAAAGAACTGAAGA
>CAKZMA010001417.1 GCA_937127375.1 uncultured Coleofasciculus sp.
TGGTGAAAACGGTTGATATTACTGCTAATCCGAATATTGACCCCGCTGGGGAAATTCAGAGTGCCACTCAAGCGGGTGCGACAATGGCATTTTTAGCCTTAAGTAAGAATAAAGTAGATAGCGCGATCGCACTCGCTCAGGCAAATGCGGCTCAAGCCGAAAACTCGTTAGGTTTAATTGGGGGAGATGAACTTTATAACCCAACCATTTTAATTGAAGGCGGTGATGCGATCGCGGGAATGGTACTGGCTGTTCCTTGGAGTTGGCAACCCGACAATGCTTTTGCCCAAGAAGCCGCCCAGATTTGGCGAGGTAGAATTAGCTGGCGTACTACCACAGCTTATGATGCGACGGACGCCTTAACAACGGCGTTGAGTCAAAATCCTAGTCGAACCGGAGTGTACCAGCAGCTTAATCAAGGGATTCCGATTTCTGGGACAGCACAAGACTTTAATCTGTTTAATCAAATCCCTCTGGTTAAAGCCGTTCCTGGTTCTGCGGGTCCGACGGGTTCGCGGTATCAGTTTGATCCCGTTCAGTAAATAGATATTAATTTTCTCGTCATTCTGAATTCCCTAACAACACAGATAACGATAGGCTTCCAGAATATGAGAAATGCATTCTAACCCAAAGATTTGATCAGAGGGCGACCCGATCCGATTGAGTGGACTAGAGTTGTTCAGTTATGGAAGCGGGTCGCCCCTACAAGGAAGGCAAGGATTATGAACAATTCACAGGCTTCTGAATTTCCTAACAATATAGATGACGAGATGCTTCCAGAATATGACTTTGACTATAGCAAAGCTAGCCCGAATCGTTTTGTTACTCAAACGGACGACTCTCCGGTAACAGTTACCCTGATGCCACAGCGATCGCATCCATCGGATAACAAACACCTATAATTCCCCTGTAGGGGCGACCCGCTTGCACAAATGAACATCACCAATCCACTCAATTGACTCGGGTCGCCCTTTGCTTAATGGAGAATGAGACGTTCCGGCTTCACGTCTCTACCCGATTGTACAAATTGCCCAAACCAGGGAAGCCTTATAATACAGGATCAAACACTGATTTAAAATTCTATAGGATTTCTGGTGCTTCGTTATCGTCGCCGTCTTTGGTTGTATCCCCTGTTCCAAATTCCCCTAATCTGTTTGGGTATATGTTTAGTCTCGGCTGCGTTGTTTGCTTTACTCGGACTGGGTAGACCATCGGTAGCCGTCGCGATCGCGTTAGATTTAAGTAGCAGCACCTTCTCTGAACCCTCCCAGTTTAACCAACCGGGTACGGTGATGTATCAGGAAGTTATCGCTGTTGAGTCTTATCTTGACCAAAATGCTCAACTGTTAAGAGTTCCCAATCAAATTCAGGTCTTTGGTTTTGCGGGAGTTGTTTTACCCCTGACCGATTCCTTTCAAACCGATAGTCAAAAAGTAAGTGCTGAATTGAACCAGGCGTTGCAAAATCCCAACCTGATTCAGCGAATTGTACCCAGTACAACCGATTTAAATTTGGCGATTCAGGAAGGAACAGACGCCTTAAGTCCAATTCAGGATCATTGCCGGGAATTACTCTTAGTCACCGATGGGGAAGCTGACGTTGATGCTGAGGTGATTCAAGCCGCCGCCGCCCATCGGGTGAAGATTAACGCTGTTGTCGTGGGTGATGAAGCGCCTGATTTACGCAACGCGGCTGCTACTACAGGTGGGATCTATCACTCCGGTCAAGTCACTAATTTAGAAACCGTTTTCACCAATCAATTCTTTAGGAATTTTAACAGTAATCGACGCTGGGTTATTTTTTGGCTGGGTGCGGCTTGGATTTCTCTGATGTGGTTACTCATCCTCCCCTTAGATCGCTGGATTTTCCAAGGATGGCTAAAACTGCCGATGAATCTTGCGGGTCAATTAGCGTTAGGCAATGCTTTCTTCTGGACAGTTGCTACCCTGTTAATTATTTGGCACTTAGCGAAAGGATTACCGTTTATTTCACTCTGTTAACTGTTTCATATCTGGCTCAATCCAATCATTTTTTCATTAGAGTCTCAAACCTCTATCGGTCTGTGAAATCAGTGCGACTAACATCCCCAAGCCCCACCTCAATGATTGCTGTAAATCCGTGAAATCAGTGTTTTTCTATGGTATACTTTTCAGCATGGGAAAATATGCCTGCCTATAGACTCGACACATAAGGCTTCAGACAAAAAGCGACAACCCCTACCAATTCTCGTTCATTCACCAAAGAAACCACCATGGCAACTCCAGTCGAAGAAAAAAGCATGGTTCCCACCATCCTCATTGGAATCGGTGGCACCGGTGCCGAAATCGTCTCCCGAGTCCGACGCTTAGTTGCAGAAACCTACGGCAACTTAACCAACTTCCCCATCCTCAGCTTCCTGGTTATTGACACCGATAAAGACTATAAAATCAACAACCCCGACGCCGCTGGTTCGCCTTTAAAAGACAACGAAAAACACTGGGCAAGTGTCAGTGGTAAACAAGTCCGGGATATGGTGTCTAACATGGAAAACTATCCCTGGATTAATCGTTGGTTTCCTAGAGAATTAGAACGCAATATTACCTCCCTGGAAGCTGGTGCCGGACAAATTCGTGCCTGTGGGCGATTTGCTTTATGGTGTAACTATCACGAGATTCGGGATAAATTTCTCGCCGCCTGTCAACGGGTGAAAGGGCGGGAAAATTTTATGTTAGATCGCTATGGAATTAAAGTGAGTACCAATGCGATTAATGTCTTCATCACGGGTTCTTTATCCGGGGGAACGGGCAGTGGAATGCTCATCGATATGGGCTATAGTATTCGCAAGTGGTTAGAGGGAGAAGGCAGTCCCCTCATTACCGCCATTGTCCCCATGCCGAATGCGTTTGTGGGAATTAGTGTAGGCGATCGCGTTTTGGCAAATGGCTATGCGGCTTTAATGGAATTAAGCTATTTCTCTGACTACCGCACCGAATATGTTGCCCAGTTTAGTAACAGTTTAACGGATGAAGTCCGCAGCAAACGCCCTCCCTTTGATTTTACCTATTTAGTCGGAACTAAAAACGGTGAAAGTGACTTTAAACTGGATCAACTGCGGGAAATGATTGCTCAGAACATTTTCCTGGATTTAACCTCAGATTTTGCCCCCCATAAACGCTCCATTCGCGACAATATTAAAGGGGCTTGGGCGCAGGCTGATCCGGGGGGACGAGGGTATCCCAAGAATTTTATGAGTTTTGGTTTGTCTACGATAGAAATTCCTATCGCTCAAATTCGTACATCCTTATCGAATCGTTTGGCAAAGGATTTAATTGGGTGGTGGTTGAATGAGTCGGTGCAATTACCGCCGCAATTGTTGGAATTGGTGCGAGGGGATATCCTGAAGCGGATGCGGTTAACTGAGGCGGAATTAATTGCTGATTTATCAGCGGCGGCAGATCGGTCTTATTTAGCCGTCATTTCTGAATGGGTCAATAGTATTCGTAATGAAATTGCCACCGATAACTGGCTGCAATGCACCCAGCAAGGGGTGAAGATGTTGGCGTCGGAAAAGGGGAAGATTCTGCGATTTGTCGATGGGTATCTCAAGCCAAAGGTTGATAATTATCGCACCGATCATTTTCGCGAAATTAGTCCCGATGAACGGTTACATGGGGACTTCCTGAAAAAGATGTACGATAACCGAGATCAATTGATTAAACGGGGGCGGAAAGCCTTAGAGGATGAGTTTTATCAGATTCTAGAGAACCGCCGTCAAGGACCTAAATTTGCCGATGCTTTCTTAGCAACGGTGCGACAGATTTTTGAGGATGCCAGTGATAAGTTTCGCCGGGAACAGGATAAGATTTGGTCACCGAAGGAATCGGAACGCCAGCGACAATATGAAGCGGCGCTGCAAGATATTACTGAATTTAAGGATAAGTTTGGTGTGACCAAACAAGCCAAAATGGAGGAGTATTGTGAATCAGCCCTGATTGGCTTAGAAGGCTGTTTAACGGCAACGATTCAGCGGAAGGCACGGGGCATCGGGTTGGAAGTAATTAGTCGGTTACAAGAACATTTAACGGTATTAGAGCGGCGATTCAACCGATGGAAGCAAAAGCTGATTCAGGCACGGGATTTGTATCAGGAAAAAGCGAATCGGCAGGCGGAGAGTGCGGATGCTTTAGTGATTAATGGGATTAAGTTGTATGACCGACAGGAACTGAATGGATTATATCAGGATTTAATTGAGCAGTTGGCAGGGGCGTCGGAGGGGAGTCAAACGGCTTATGAGATAGGCATGAATGGGGTATGTAGTACGGTATCAGAAGAAGTGCTGAATTTAGCCAGTCCCTTGTGGAAAGAAACCCGGATGGCAGATGAGGTAATGCGGTTATTTGATATTACCGAAATCCCGGATGTGCAAGATGAGGATTTGCGGCAGATTATTTTGGATCGCAGTCAGGCGGTGGTGGCGAAAGCCCCGCAGAGTAGTAAATTGCAGCAAGACTTAGCCGCGTGCGATCGCCTGTTCAAGGTATTTAATGATGATGCGGAGATTGTGAATAATTTACGCATTGCTTATAACAAGTCTAAACCGTTAATTCTGCTTGCGCGATCGGTGTTAACCGGGAAAGATGCTGGATTTACCCCCGCAACGAATACGAATGTGGCGCTATTGGGTGGGCGGAACACCAGTGATCCAGCCGCACAGAAAATTATCCCTAAATTAGAAGAATTTCTGGGAAATGAGGAATCGATTAAACCCTTGGGCGATTTAGAACGACATCGCCTGGTATTTGTCCAAGAAACAGGCGGATTTTCCCTACGTTGTATTGATGGGATGAAAGAATTACGCCAATCCTATCAAGATTGGAAAGGGGAAAGTATTGTGGCGAAACGGGCGCAGTTACGGGGAGAAAGTCGCGATTTACCCATTCCGGTACATCTGCAAAAAGAACCGCCGTTTTGGGATGTGTTTCCTGAAGATCCGGCTATTTTTAGTTTAGTGGTTCAAGCACGGGCGCTGGGGGTATTGCGTCAAGAGGAAAATCGCACCACCAAGGAAACGGTGATTCGCTATACTCGACAAACGGCAATTGGTGCAGAATCGGTGGATATTGCTTCTAGTTGGGAAGAGGCGTCTCAGGTGTTGGAGGTGTTAGCTTGTCGCCCAGATAGGGAAGAGATTCAGCGTCAAGTGATGCAGAAATTGAATGCAGCAGAAACGCCGAGACAAAAGCAAGCCATTTTTGGGCAATTGACGCGCTATTTAGAACAACGGGCGTTGGAGTTGGATAAACAGGGGGGAAAAGATAGTCCTGATTATAAGCGAGAGGCGCGGATTTTGTTGGATGTGATTGAGCGGTATAAATTGAAGGTAGAGAGTCAGTCTGTGTCACCAGGGGTTGTGCAGCAGCCTCGGAGTGATGGGGGGAATGCGCCAACTCAGATTGAGGCGAAGAGTGTAACGCC
>CAKZMA010001418.1 GCA_937127375.1 uncultured Coleofasciculus sp.
TGTATTGCGCGTTATTACCAATTCCGTGTATTGGGCAAGTCCTTTAAATTAGTTGATTGTTAATTGTTGAACTCGCCGCTTTGTTCGAGGACAGGGTTTTCTGTAGGGGCGGGTTTAGGACATTTCGTTTCGCTATTGATGATAACCTTTATTCAAAACCCGCCCTGATTCTGGGTTTTAATCTCTTACAAATGAAAAATGACGAACGAATGATAATCTCCGCTGTTCACGTTTATTGTACCTACCTACTTATTTCCTATTCCCTATTTATTTAACACGGAACCACCGCATCAGTGCGTCCCAAGACGCGAAAATCTTCCTCATCCAAATTGACAGGTGTACCACTGCGAATCAGTTCAACAAAATCCTCATTGGGAACCATGAAACATAACGCATATAAACGACCTTGACCTGTATTTATAATTTCATGAATACCCGTTGGTGGCACTAATAAGCTATCTCCTGCCCGAAATGGCACATTTTTGCCATCACACCGGGCAATTCCCTCCCCTTTAAGGATAAAAAACATTTCTACAGCAATTTGATGACGATTAGGGGGAGTTTTGCCACCTTGATCAAAAATCTCCACACAAACGGTTAATGATGAATCCGCGATCGCCGGATCGAAGATAATGGCTAAACGGTTGCTATCCTGGGGACTAATGCGATAGGCTTGGTAGTCCTTGGGGGATTTAATAACGGGAATCATACACCGGGATTCCATAGGTAGTTTCTCCTGCAATTCGTCATTTGTCATTTGTCATTCGTCATTCGTTTTTGATGCAAACCGTTGATAGCTGCTAAATCTCCCCATTTTCTTTGTCTCCCCTGCCATTATGCCCTCTGTATTCTGAATTTTTTACGATTTTAAAGCTTTAAAAAGTAATTGAGAATCGCTGGTGAACCCAAAACACTGATTAACATTATAAATCGTCGCTTTAAAGCAGTAATCAGGAGATGTTGTTGCCGCACAATCTTTGAGTAGCACGCAATCATATCCCAGAAAATTAGCATCTTGTAATGTTGCCATGACACATTGATCAATGTTGACACCCGCCAAGAAAAGAGTGGTTTTGCCCATATTGCGTAAAATGCTGTCTAAGGGAGTATCCCAGAAACCACTCATGCGATATTTGTCAATATAAATATCTTCGGGTTCGTGGTTTAATCCATCTACAATTGCGGCTGCCCAACTATCTTTGGTTAGCACTTTTGCCCCATTTTTAGGCAAGGGATCACCGAGTCCAATTCCTGCACCTGTAGGATTGTAAACATGGCGCAATCCAGCACTAATATTAAGTAAGTCGGGACGATTTCCCCAGTTCACCCAAATCACAGGAACATTAACCTCTCGTAACTGGGGAAGCAAGGCTGTCAGAGGTTCGATTGGGCTGCGGGCTGGGGTTACGTCTACGCCAATATGGGCTAACCAGCCATCGGGATGACAGAAGTCATTTTGCATGTCGATGATGAGGATGGCAGATTTGACTAAATCCAGGCGCAGGCTTTTGGTTTCGGTGGTAAGGGTAATGGGGTGAGGGGTTAGGGAGGGGCGAGTCAAATCCGCGATCGCATCACTCACTCCCCAAGCATTGGGGGCTACACCTAATGTCCGTAACGGTTGATTCATGGCAGTAATGAATGATAGATATCCCAATAATTGTACTCAGTTTCGATCCACTCACAAGGGGTAATGGATAAGTCATCGCCCTAATGGTCTGATAAATTAGGATGGGAAGCAAATTACGATATCTATATCGGGGATGTACGGTTATGGATACCTCGTTATCGTCAGTACACCTATCCTGATGTGATGGTTATTGAAGGAGAACCGATTTACACAGGAACAGGGACAACGACGGTGATGAATCCCTCGTTGATTGTTGAGGTATTATCCAAATCGACGAAGAATTATGATTTAGGCGATAAGTTTATTTACTATCGGTCAATTCCGGAGTTTAAGGAATATATTTTGATTGACCAAACCAAATATCATCTGATGCAGTATGCCAAAAATCATGAGGGTCAATGGTTACTAAGTGATCAGGAATCAGCCGAGGCGGTTCTCAAATTACGTTCAATCGGGTTTCAGATCAATTTGAGCGATATTTATGAAAACGTCAATTTTGCCGATAGTGAGGAATAGAAGTATCGTGGCGAAATGTCGAAAGGGGGTAATAAATGCGGATTTGCTATAACAACCTGTAGGGGCGACCCGCTTGGTCTAATTAACAACACCAGTTCATCAATTAGGTCGGGTCGCCCTCTCCTCAACCGGAAAGAGGGCGGGTTTAATTAAGTTATCAGTTTTTGCTGGCATGTTATCGGTGAAACCCGCCCCTACAGACGTGCCAGGATACGTCTCGACATCTGTATAATAAGCTGTTCGGCATTTCTTTTTACTCTAGAACATAAGATTTTGCATTTATTCCACCGTGACTGATTTTGCCAAATTCCTAGGCTGATCCACATCTAAACCCCGCCGCGCCGCAATATGATATGCCAAAAGTTGTAAAGGCATTACTGCCAAAATTGGAGACAATAATTCCTCCACCACTGGCACCGATAATAAAATATCAAAGGTTTGAGCCGCTTCTGGATCATGCATGGGTGTCACCCCAATTAATCGCGCATCTCGCGCCTTGGCTTCTTGGGCATTAGATAGCACCTTTTCATACACAGTACCCGGCATCGCGATCGCAACCACGGGAACTTTAGAATCCAATAGGGCAATGGGTCCGTGTTTCATCTCCCCTGCTGGATACCCTTCAGCGTGAATATAGCTGACTTCCTTCAGCTTCAACGCCCCTTCTAAAGCGATGGGGAAATTAATCCCCCGCCCTAAAAAGATGAAATCTTGGGTTTCGGCAAACTCATGGGCTAATTCTTCCAGATAATGTTCCTGACGCGATAACACCAACTCAATCTGGGAGGGAAGTTGACGCAACCCGGCAATAATTTCGGCAATCCGTGACGGGGGTAGGGTTTGGCGTTGATAGGCTAAATCCAGAGCTAAACAGTAAAATACCACTAATTGAGTGACAAAGGTTTTCGTTGCCGCAACACCAATTTCCATTCCCGCAAACGTCTCAATAATATGCGGGACTAAATGCGCCAGAGAACTCTCGGAACGATTGGTAATCCCCACCAGTCGCGGCTGATATTCTTGTCCTAAACCAGTACGCCGTCGTTTTTCCATCTCCAACGCCGCTAAGGTATCAGCCGTTTCTCCCGATTGAGTGACGCCAATGGTGAGGGTATTGCGCGTCAAGGGTGAGGGGGCATAGCGGAATTCTGAGGCATATTGTACCATCGTGGGAATTCCAGCGAGTTGTTCGATCAGGTATTTCCCCACCAGACTGGCGTGCCAACTGGTACCACATGCCAATATCTGGACGTGTTCTAAGTTTTCATACAACGACTCAGGAAGTCCCAATTGTATTGGCGTGGTTATGGATGGGGTGTCTCCGGCGACTGGGTTTTGATCAGGTATTGGACTACTGCTATCATTTTCTCCTGCTGACCAATCACTGCTAATATAAGCTTCTAAACAGGTTCGCACGACGCCTGGTTGCTCAAAAATTTCTTTGAGCATGAAATGACGGAATCCCTGTTTTTCGACTTGTACGGGATTCCAGTTGAGGGTGCGGGGGAATTTGCGAAGACGTTCCCCAGCAAAGTTATAGACTTCTGCCCCTAGGGGGGTTAACCGTGCCAGTTCTCCATTCTCTAGGTTCAATACCGCATGGGTGTGGGGGACGAGGGCGGGAGTATCGGAGGCACAGAAAAATTCCCCTTGACCAAATCCTAAGATCAAAGGAGCCTGTTGTCGTGCGACAATCAGTTCATCGGGATAGTCGGCACAAACAATCGCGATCGCAAACGCCCCATGGAGTTGATTCACCGCTTGGCGCACGGCGTCTAGGAAGGCATTCGGGTGTTGAATATCTGGGGTTGAGGGTTCGGGGAGAAACTCGGCAATTAGGTGGGGAATCACTTCGGTATCGGTATCAGAACGGAATTCATGTCCCCGTTTTTTCAAGTCTTCCCGTAATTCCCGATAGTTTTCCACGATGCCATTTTGCACCACCGCCACGCGCTGATGGGTGTCGGTATGGGGATGGGCATTATATTCTTCAGGTTTCCCGTGAGTTGCCCAACGGGTATGTCCAATCCCGAGTCGGGCTTGGTTGTCGGTACGTTCCAGTTTTTCTCGTAAATTGTAGAGTTTGCCTTTAGCGCGAACGCACTGAATCTCTCCTTCCCAAACGGTGGCAATTCCGGCAGAATCATAACCTCGATATTCGAGTCGTTCTAACCCTGCCATTAAAATATCTGTTGCTGGTTGCGTGCCAATATAACCAACGATTCCACACATTGAACCGCTCCCTCCTCAAACATGATGCCTTCAACATCTTATGCGATATAGGCTAGAGGGCAACCCATGGGAACGTCAAGAATCATTAAAACGTTATTTATTCAGAGGGACACCATGTCGTGTCCCTACTAAATTTGCCTTTTTGTATTCAAATTTACTGAAAAATTGGCAATTTTTCGTAGAGATACAGAAGCATTACCATGCAAGCGACAGCTCGAATACCAATGCCCCTGTATCCCTACAATGATATAGATTGGTTTCAAAACACCGTTAGTAGGCAAGACCCATACTGCGGGTGGTTTCAGCGCCAAGATAAACCCGAACGCTCAAGAAATCGGTCGGACAAGCGGTTTCGCAGCGCTTGCAACCGATACAATCTTCAGTACGTGGAGACGAGGCAATCTGACTAGCTTTACAGCCATCCCAGGGTACCATCTCCAACACATCGAGGGGACAAGCCCGTACACATTGGGTGCAACCGATGCAAGTGTCGTAAATTTTGACGCTATGAGACATAGAATAACGACTCCAAACGAGAATTATCGGTGATTGATTTAGATATCCTCCCCACGCTAACCCTAATTAGGGATAGTCAGGGATTCTAATGGCATACTGTTTACCTGATGACTCAGGTAAGGTGGTCACAGTCCCAACTTTTGACAAGCCGCCGTTATCCCTTATTCAAGTTAACGGTAGGTTCTGTGACAGTACGCAATCTATTCTTGCAGATGGATCTGCTCACACACGGGCGATCGCTCTTGGCGTCTAATCAACGATTATGACAAGAGTATTCTCGCTGATCGCAGTAAGACAGACTACAGATTAAGGCTTAGTGTACCGCAGCACTCTCATCTGTTTGAGGATTAAGTTACATAACTTCAAACTCTGTAACATTTGCGGGTAACTTAAAGCGGACACTTAAAGAATAACGGCAAAAAAGTCAAGTACAATTATGTCATCAATCTTAGAAAACAAAGACCAACAACATCCCCAAGAAAAGAGCGATCGCGCCCTAGTGGATCGTCTCTTGGAAGTCTCAGCCAATCCGACGGAGTACCAGTTGACGGAATTGGCGCGACTACGGATTCGTTATTCTCGGTTTCCTGGCGCTAGGAGGATTCAACAGGGGCTCGAACGGATTCTCCAGCAGTGGAGTTTAACAGAAGACGAGTTATTTGAGTTAACCCGTCAAATCCACAGCCAGGGTTATGTTTACAAGCAACCTAAATCCGTCGAGACTCCAGATGACTGGACTTAAGTAGCATAGCACTCTCTAATTTGCTTTTTTGGCTCGCCCAAACCCTTGATATACCGTAGGGTGGGCAATGCCCACCAGCCCTAATTCAGTGCCATTAGAGTTAAGTCGGTGGACACAATAAAAGTTAACAGTAGAGAGTTGTCCGGACAATTTTTGCTGCCAAGAGTATGGTGATTTTGTTAGTCTACTTATCTAGCGAAGCAAGACTCCATGACAAATCGAAACCTGACACCACCGAATCTTGAGGAAGTGGAACAGAGATTAAATGACTTACTTGAGGAAGTAAGCTTACTGGAAGCTGACTTAGCGGGGGGAGAGGCGCAAGATGGGGCGCGAGGAAAAACCGCGATTCAACGCCTCAAAGAAACCACCGTCACCTTTGGTGATCCGCGCAGTCGCTTAATCCCACTGACTGCACAGGGGTTTGCAGCCCAAGGAATTGAATTAGATTACGAAGTTCGGCAGTTAATGTATCAGTTTGACTTCTATTCGATGGTTATTAGCGTTGATCCTCGCCCCCAACCTAGTGTTGAGATTTCTGGGTTGGAATGTCATCTTAGCTTTGGTTCTAAAGGGAATCAAGCACCGATTGTGCATCGGATTATTCCTGGGGCAAAATGGCAGCCGATTCTTAATATTGGCGTGGAGATAAATCTGGGTTTAGATGCCAATCTGGATGTTAGCGCGGGGGTGGATGCGGCTGAACTTGCCAAGGTTGAACAGCTTCCAGATTATAATCGGCTGAGAGCGAATGTTGGCAGTAAAGATAATCTGAAATTGTTTACGGTTTTGGACGGGTTAAATTATCAACTGGGAAAGTTTGATATTATTGCCCAAGGGGATGATAATTCGGAATGTTACTGGCGGATTGAGAAGCCGAAACTTCAGGATCAAGCGACGGTGAAGTTTGGGATTATTTTTAAGGTTCCTAAAGGCTGGGACTCAATTGAGTTAACGGGTCAGGTTTGGATTGAACCGGAGATGGATTGGCTGAATGGGGAGTTAAGTCATGTAATCCAAGCCCTTCCTGCTCATTTAAAGGATATATTTGGTAGTAAGATGAGGGCGGCTAAACAGTTTGCGGTGGGTCAAAAAGAAGCCTGGATTGGTGAAAATAAGATAATACTGCCTCATGGATAAAATTGAGTCAATTTATCAGATTTGTGTCCCGAATGAAACGTCGGTTAGGGTGACATTATACAGTCCAGCGTTTGAAGTTTTGAATGAAGCGACGGGCAGGTTGCGGCTGGATAGGTTGAATCAGCGTGTTCAAGATTGTCTTGCTGATTCGTCTCGGTTAACGGGGGAGTCAATTCAACGAGTCGGTGAGGCGTTATTTGAGGCGTTATTTGACAATCAACTCCGGGAGGATTTCTGGCAAACCTATCGAAAGATTGTGATTCAAACGCAGCAACGGTTACAGGTTAGTCTAGAGATAAATGAAACGGCAATGCCGGAATTAATGGCGTATCCCTGGGAATTGTTGCGTTTTCCCCAACGGTATCAACGGGGAGAAATTCTATTGGCGACTGATCCGAATTTGAGTTGGGTTCGGAGTCGGTATAACGTGAATAAAGAGGAGAAGCCAGCGATTCAGGTAGGGGCAAATGAATCTCTTAAAATTGCTTTAGTTGTGGCTATTCCGACTGCCGATTCTCAGTTGAGTCAGGTTGACTATCAGGAAGTTCAAGGTTATTTAACTCGGCTTGCCAATCAACAGGATAAGATTCAACTTTTACCCGTAATTAATCCTGCGACATCGCGAAAAGTTGCGGAACAATTACGCCATAATCAACCGGATATCTTTCACTTTATTGGTCATGGTCAATTAATATCAGAAAATGGCAAGGACGTTGGACAAGTGGCATTGGTGAGAGATTCGGGGGAACCGGATTGGAAAACGGCTGATTTTTTTAGCCGACTATTTACTCAGTATCGTCCTAAAATTGTTATTTTACAAGCTTGTGAGACAGGAAAATCATCAGAGACGGATGGGTTTAGTAGCGTGGCGTCTCGTTTAATGCTGCAAGGAATTCCTGTGGTTATCGCGATGCAGTATCAAGTGTCTAATCAGACGGTTAGTGGTTTTGTCAAAGATGTTTATGGGGAAATTGTTAAGGGGAAGTCTGTGGATTTTGCTGTACAGCAGGCGCGGTTTAATATTGCTCTGGATAATGGTTATGAACAGATAGATTTTGCGATTCCGGTGATTTATATGAATGCGGTTGATGGATGTTTATGGGGAAAAGGGGGGTTAGGAGAAGGTGAGCAAAAGAGTGCGGTGTTGGTTAAGTTGACTGATGAATTGAGGAAGAGGTTGCGGGATGAAGTTGAAACGGTGTTGAGTGAAGATCAGGTGAAAAGTATTTTCCTGGAAAATGAAGGGACGTTTGGCAGTAATTTTTATAATCAGATTCCGGGCGGTGATTATCGAACGCGAGTGATTCGCTTAATTCGAGAGTTGGAGAATCGAGGTTATCTGTCAGCATTTATCGCTGTTGTTAGAGAGGATTATCCGAATTTTGCACGGGATGTTCTAGGTTAAATTGGGTGTAGGTAAGCTGTTATGGGTGTTAAATTAAGTAATAACCCCCTCTCCCCCAGCCCCTCTCCCAACCCCCCTCATTCCCCCCTGCGAGGAGGGAAGACAAAGGATGCTTCGCTTTTTTTGCACGGGAGAGGGGAGAAAGAAGCCCCTATAATTGGAGAAAAAAAACCCTATAATTGGAGGAATAAGCCCCTATAATTGGAGGAATAAGCCCCTATAATTGGAGGAATAATTCCCTATAATTGGAG
>CAKZMA010001419.1 GCA_937127375.1 uncultured Coleofasciculus sp.
AATGTTTCCGGAGCCGTGGATCTTCCGGCTTCGTCTACGATTACCCAGTCAAATTTAATATCTTTAAGATTAGCAACTCCCAAGCAAGTTGCGCCGATTACGTTAACACCATCCAGAAACATAGGAACTAAGTCACGTTGCTTTCGCTGGAGCCGTTCATTCCACTCTTCCTTTAGCTCCTTAAGTTTGACAAACTTCTCATACTTTTCATTACTATCACCCAAAATAGTTTGTAATCGGCTGTATTCTTGTTCTATCCAATTTAAGAGCTGCTGCTTTTCCGGAAATTCTATACCAAATTTATCCACATAATCTTTAATTAAATTAAGAATCTTTTCATCGAGTAATAGCTTCTCATAAATTAATTCACAAGCATCTTCTGCGGCTAACTGAACCTCATTATTGACCGGAGATATAATCAGCTCGGAATTAACAAGATTGACCGCTTGGGTAATTCGGTTAGAAATCTGTCCAACTTGTTCTCTCAGTTTTCTAATTGATTCTATATTAGATAATTTCTTGACTCCTAACAGCATTTTTTCGTGCTGAGATTCATACTTTTGCCAATGAGCTGCCGAGTTTTCCCGAATCTTTTTCTGCCATTCATTAATCGCTTTCTCTATTTCAAACTGTCTAGCCTCATCCTCAATTTTTTCTTCTCTTCCGATTCTCAGTAACCGGATGTGCTGCTGTTCACTGTTAATTTTAGACAGTCGAGTGAGTACATTATCTACAGCAATATTGGATTGAGAAGAGATGAGTATCTGATCTTTAGGATGGCGGCTCAAAATTTGCCTGATTATTTCCATGATTACAGAGGTTTTACCTGTTCCTGGTGGACCTTGGATTAAAAATATATCTTCGGTTGCCAATGCCTTACAGACAGCGTTTTGCTGCGAACTGTCTAATTGCTGATTAAAAAATTGATGAATCGCTAAAGGCTCTACAGGCGGTGATTTATCAGGTTCTGCTAGAATTTTGAACAAATTGGTATTTTCGGAATCACTGTACCTGATTGCTCGAAGTGCTTTGCGTCGGCGTTGAATTTGCGATTCTTCTGCTTTAAAGTTAGTTTCAATATGTCCTTGTTTCTGGAGTGCTTCAAACAAATCAGGATTGCAAAAATCTCCAATACTGATATACAGTTTTTCTACAAGGTCGCCATTTTTTGACTGTTCGCCATCAATGATATCTCCCACCGACCATTGGCTTGTAGTGTAAGGCGGTGATTGTTTCTTAACGGAAATTGTTACAGGTAACGGCGGCGACGTAATTTTTTCTAATTCGTCTAAAGAGATGGGTTGAGTTAACGAAATGATTAATCTTTGCTTATCTTTGTCATACTCATAACTAGAGTAAGCAAAACTTTGCTTTCTTTCATTGACTATTTTGGTTTCAATATCGATAACATTTTGCCATAAACTAAAGGTAGAATCTACAGTCGCTTTTCCTTCTTTTTCATTGATAATTTGTTGATATTTCTGTAGAATATCGTTGATCAAGTCACTTAGGTCATCCCCCGACTTGCCATTCCCGCTTACATCTATAATTGGCTCAACTCTAACAGCTACTCCATTCTCAAAAAGTCTTTCTGACGATTGGGGATTTATAAAAGCGAGTTGGTCAAATAAGATAATGTTCAGTGGACGATCTTTGTCAATAAAACCCCTGAATATATCAGAAGTTGAATCTACTCCTATTTCCACAGTTAGCCTGTTGTCTTTATTAGTCTTGCCTTGAATTTTTTGAATATATATTGTGCCTGAATCATTCTTTAATTTATCTTCTATATATTTTTTAACTTTGAGGGGATGGGAATCAAGTTGATTAAAGTCTGATATTTTTCGTTTGAGAGCAGAGGTTATACCAAATACTATAGTCAATTTTTCAGACACTTCTGACTTGAGACTAGCCAGAACTTTCCTAATTTCATCAATTTTGGGTCTATTCTCTCGTTCAACTTCTGTAGCTCGCCGCAAAACATCGATCAAAGAATTACTTAATTGACTAGCACTATTCAAAGTAGTTGTTGTAGATTCATAGAGAACTTCTTTATTTTGCTCTTCTCTAAATTTATCCCTTGCCTTCTCAGTAGACAATAGATAAAGGTATGTCATTGCCAAGGAATATATATCAGAGTCTCTAGAAACCCCTTTTAATTCCCTTTGCTCAAGCGGAGCAAATAAAGGTGTATGATAGCTGCTTATCGTATTGGTCAGGAGGGTAGTGGTAATGATAGAAATGCCAAAATCTAAAATCTTAGCGACTGGGAGTTCACCTATCTCCACCACCATGATGTTGTCTGGTTTTATATCTCTGTGAATGACATTTTTAGAGTGAGCATGACTAACGGCATCTAAAATTTGCAAAAATAAATCAATTTTAGTTTTTAGCGCAACTCCCCGCTCAAAATACCTCTGAATGCCTTCACCTTCAAGATATTCTAAAACCAAATAAACAAGCTTATGGCTATCTTCATACCCATCATCAACAAACTTAACTATGCTGTCGTGACTTAACCGTTTGAGAGTGTCAGTTTCTCGCTTTAAAAGCTTAAGCGCGTGTTTGTCTTCTGTGGAAATTGTTTTGATGGCATAATATTGTCGAGTTTGTAACTCCTTTGCCAAATAGACGATCCCTGTGCCACCTCTACCCAGCTCTGCTTTAAGATTATATTTACCACCAATTATCTCGTCAATCATTAGAATTGTCTTGCTTAGTTGTAAATTTGATAGGGGAACCGATTACCTATTTGCGTTATGGGTTTAATATTGGCATCTAAAAAAATCTTAGAGTCTGATCAGGTAAAGAGACACCGGAAAAATACTGATTTTTCAAATAGGTATACATACTGATATTTGACCGCTTTAGTGACTTGACTAATTACTTATATTCCTCCAGTAGAGGGTATAATGACCCGTTATCGCTAAGTCGCGATCGCAAACTAAGGAGTCACGAATTTCTATATTATAACTTAATCTATGACAATGCTATACAGTATATGGATGATGAGGTACACATTGGTTATCCTTGTGATTACAAATATTTGTGGTAATTTGTCAAGACTATAAGCCCCCGCCTGATTATAGTCATTATGATTTCAGGCGAATTGAACGTCGATGATGATGATGAATTGGAGGATCATATTGTTTATACTGTTTATGGTCACAAATTGAGCTTTTGTCATACTGGATCGAACAGAGTGCAGCGAAACATCGGGTGAGATTCTTCACTCCGCTTCAGTTCCTTCGCTTCGCTCAGGACTCAGAATGA
>CAKZMA010001420.1 GCA_937127375.1 uncultured Coleofasciculus sp.
TGGTTGTGCGATTGCGTACTGGCGTATTCCCTAACTCAGGACCTGGCGTTTCCCCGTTAGGGTGCAGACTCTCCTCACCGTTGCTCCCTAACTCATCCCCAGCAGGAACCGGGTCATCGGTAGTCGGGGGCAAGTCCACCAGGCAGTGCTGGACTCGGATAAGTTCTGCCTCCTTCCATGTAATGCGGTTGGGTGGGTTTAAGGTATCATCCGTTATCCCTTCCAGATCTTCCAGATAAATGGAGCGGGAGTTTGTCTTAATAACTCTCCCGATCCACTTCGACCTCTCTGTCCTGTTGTAGTCTGGCAAACAAATCAAGTCACCGGGGCAAGTTGCGACCTCGCTCACGACTACGCCGTTGGGGTAAACCTTGACGGCATTCGTTGATGCTGGCTGGGCTAGCTCAACCGGTCGATCGGGTTTTTTCCGGCGATCCTTCCGCTTGTTCCCTACCTTCCGCTTGTTCCCTACCAACTCTGCGGAAATCGCTCTACACTCAGATTGCGGTAATGGTTGATCGGGAGATTTAAACTCTTCAACATCAAATAATAGTGTCATGGTCACGGCGGTGGCTTTAGTAAGATCTCCAGTGGCACCCCGTTTTCACGCATGGTTGCGATGAGAAGCCCAACCTGCTCCAGGCTAAAGCGGGGTTGGCGTGTGCCCCCCTCGTAGTGGCGGATAGCCCTGGGGCTAACGCCAAGCAGTTTAGCCATTTGCTCCTGAGTCCATCCCAGGGCTTCTCGAATCGCTTTCAAGGTTTTACCGTCGGGGTTGTTTTTTCTCTGATGTTCATCTACCATTATGTCATAAGACAGGAACAAGCGTTCCTGTCGGCTTAAGACAGTATCTGATGCCAGGGGAACCGGCTAACTCCCTGCTCCCTTGGCATTTTTAAGATTACAGGAGGGACTGCCTATCGAAAAGTTGTGAACCATGTTTGCATTCATCGTCAAACCACTTTGAAGAACATTCGACAACCGGCGGGAGGACTCGCATCCCGCCATTTATTCGGAAGAAGGAGGATTATGTTAAGCGCAGAACTTGAGGCAATTTCTGAAAGGGCTGGGGACATCCAGTCCGACCCAGCAGAGTACTACCGCCTACTCTGCTTCATTGGGGTAGATGAGTGGCGGTACAGATTTGTTTGGGAAGCCCTTGAATCCATCAAAGGGGGCTATTTCGACGCGAAGTATTGCCACCCGATCGACGCGGGAGACATTATCTCTTGGCTTTCAGTAGATCATTCTCGGATGTGGTACCTGGAGAGAGTTAGTCCCGTTCAATCCACTCTAAAACCAGAGCAGACATGGATGGAGTTGAGAGAAGCCTTTAACAAGGAGTTTGAACAAGTCCGCGATCGCGTATTCCACTTTTTGAGCGGATTTTCCGTCGGCTTTTAGATCAAATCTCACTGGAATCAGAAGGATGAAAATATTTAACTATCAAGAAGAAGACTTCGCTGGATTGATGAAAAAGCTATCAGGTGAGTACCTCACCTTGAGAGTGAGCGCGGATCTGGCGCTATTTCTTGCAGCTCAATTAATGGCCGCCAAACGCCATCCGACAAACGGGAAAGAGCAAAATAATCTTTTGGATCTACTCCTAGACCCAATATTGCAGAGTCTCAACATTCTTGACGAAAACCTGAACACCTGGCTAGAAAAGCTGCCAACCGCCTTCGGTGGGGTTGGCAGCTTCTCTGGTCTATCTTTTGAGCATCAAATTTTCATTTTAAACTTGATGTGTTCGTGTAAGTTGCTGGAATTGGAACTCTCCGAAAAAACCGGGGAGACTCATGATGCTATCCATTGGCGGATCACTAAAGAGGCGAATCAACAAGAGTACCAATTGAAAGACATTCATAGTCGGATTTCCATGATTGACAAAGCCGTTGGCGGGACAATTGTCCCACTGTCTCAGGACAGCCGACGGGATAAAACCCACAGTTTTGCTGTGGGGTATTGGATACGCCTAGGGGACGGACTATTTTTTGTTACTCACGATACTCACCACCGACGCGAAGTAGCTCAGACCCAATTGTCCGTACTCCGGAATGTCCACCGAAAGTTAGATTGGTCTTGCCTTTCTATTTTGTAAACATAAGTAACCAAAGGTTTCTAATAATGAGTAAACCAATTTTCGTTAATTCGCGAGTTTGAGCTAGGACAGGAACAGGAAATCTGGACTGAGTCTGATGATGATGGCTAAGGAATAAGAGTGAACGCAAAGTTAGGGAGCATATTCTAACTTTGCGATCACGCTACAGTCTTCAGGTTGTCGTATCTTCAGGTTGTCGTATAAAGTCACAATAGCATTGTATGTGGGATTTTACCGTTTGCGTCGAAGAATTTGAGGGGTGCTTACTGCCTGAGCCAGTGGAGCACCTGAGAGAGTACCTGGAAGTCCTAGACGATGAAGGGGGACACCATTTACCCCTGAATTGGATCATCCAAGAAATTAATGAGAGATTCCTCGATTTTGTCCGCGTAGGATTCCTTGCTGGCAAAGTCAAGCTCTACAAATTATGGAAAAAGGGGGGATTCCAAGATTTTAAGGATTTCTGTGTTCGAGGACTGGGGCGAAATCTTTGGTCTATCAAGAAATATGTGGAAGCTTCCCGCGTATTCGTGGAGCTGACGAACGCTGGATTTGAACAATTGCCCCAGAACGAAGCTCAATGCCGCCCCTTAACCAAATTTAAGGGAGACCAACTGATCGAAAAGTGGCAGGAGGTGGTTAACGCCATGCCACCTGAACGCCAAACTCATCAAGCGATAGCCGCAATTGTTAGTGAAATTCCGGATGAAAAGCGGAAGGCATCCGTTAAGGTTTCTCCCCAGGTTGCAGATGAAATCCGCCAACGTGCGGCGGAATCTGGATTATCGGTAGATCAGTTTCTAAGGTCCCTGCTTGAACTAGAGCAGGAAAGTGAAAACCAAGCGGTTTCAAGTGAATC